>CAKRNW010000220.1 GCA_934371505.1 uncultured Lachnospiraceae bacterium | reverse complement strand
CTGTGGTACGCCCTGTTTCTGGCAACCTTACTGCTTGGCGCATACGGCGCAGGATATGATTCCAGCCAGTTTATTTACAATCAGTTTTAACGATGGGAAGCAGAATGATGAGAAAAAGAAAGTTAGTCCGTGGACTTGCCGTGTTGCTTCTTGTGGCGGTGACATTGTTTGTCCTCCAACGGGTGCTGATGCCCAAATACGTGGTTGGCGTGGTGGAAGGTGCGTTAATCGGCGAGTATTACCAGGATGAAAAGAACCACGATGTGGTGTTTATCGGAGACTGTGAGGTTTATGAGAACTTTACCCCGGCGGTACTGTGGCAGGAATACGGCATCAACAGCTATATCCGGGGCAGTGCCCAGCAGCTGATCTGGCAGTCCTATTATCTGCTGGAGGACACCCTGCGTTATGAAAAGCCCCAGGTGGTGATTTTCAACGTGCTGTCCATGAAATACAACGAGCCCCAGAAAGAGGCATACAACCGGATGACTCTGGAAGGAATGCGGTGGTCAATTTCCAAGGTGAAGGACATCCAGGCATCCATGATGCCGGAGGAGCATTTCGTTGAATATGTCTTTCCCATTCTCCGCTATCATGTCCGATGGAACGAACTGACCATGGATGATTTGCGCTATGCTTTCCATACCCCCCGGATTTCCCACAACGGATACTACATGCGGGTGGATGTAAAGCCTGCGGAAAATGTGCCGGAGGGAAAGGTACTGGCAGATTATTCCTTCGGGGAAAATGCCTGGAATTATCTGGAGAAGATGACGCAGCTTTGCAAAGAAAATGACATTCAGCTCATCCTCATCAAGGCTCCATCCCTCTACCCCTACTGGTATCCCGAATGGGAGGAGCAGATTGAGGATTACGCGGCGGAAAATGAGTTACCCTATCTCAATTTTCTGGAAAATGCGGAGGAAATTGGGATCGATTACACCACTGACACCTACGATGCAGGACTCCATCTGAATCTTTCCGGTGCGGAGAAGGTCACCAGAGTGCTGGGGCAGTATCTAGCCGGAGAATGTCAGGTACCGGATCGACGGGATGAGGAGAAACTTGTGGAAAGCTGGGAGAAAAAGCTGGAGCTTTATGAGGCAGACCGGCGTTCACAGCTCACGCAGCAGGAAATAAAGATTGAAAAATAGGAGAAAAGGGCATAATATAGAATGATGAGGAAAACTACAAAAATACAATATTTGAAAAAAGCTTTGGGAATTGCGTTGTGTGTGGGAATGATGGCGGGAATGACAGCTTGCGGAAATGACGCAAAAGTCATCGAAGGAAATGCTTCTTCCGGGACACAGACAGAGATCATTGGCGGAGCGGATGGAACCACGGAGATTCTTCTGACGAATGATACCGATGCCGGCTGGACTTTCCGGGCAGGTGATGTGGCTCTGGCACCGGATATGGATATGAGCGCCATAGCAGATCAGCTGGGGGAACCGAAAAGCTATTTTGAGGCAGCAAGCTGTGCCTTTGAAGGACTGGATAAAATCTACACCTACGC
>CAKRNW010000219.1 GCA_934371505.1 uncultured Lachnospiraceae bacterium | reverse complement strand
CCGGAACTGCTCATCCACGTTTTCAGTTCCGACGAAGCCTTGATGGCAGACGCCGTTCCTGCATTGAAACTCTATTTCGCAGCCTTTCTCTTTATGACACTGCAATCAACCGGACAGACCATTTTTAAATCTCTCAATCATAAAAAGCAAGCCATCTTTTTCTCGCTGCTGCGCAAGGTCTTTATCGTGGTGCCTCTCACTTACCTGCTGCCCTATGCGTTCCACCTGGGCACCAACGGCGTGTTTACGGCAGAGCCGATTTCCAATGTCATTGGCGGAAGTCTGTGCTTTATCACGATGCTCTGCACTGTTTTGCCTGAGTTAAAGCGGATGGAGAAGGAGCAAACCGCCTAAACCTCCATCTTCAACTCCTCCTCGATATGGTTGATAAACGCCTCTGCCACATGGGAGAGGGTATGGTTTTTGTTCCAGATCAGTGCGTAGTAGGCGTAGGCATCGGGGTGGTCGATTTTCCGCACGCACACATCCTTATCCCGGATGAGAGAGGAAATCGTGGCAGGATATATGGCAATGCCCACCCCGTGTCGGCTCAGTTCATAAGCATTTAGCATGTGGGCAACCCGCCCCCGGATGGTGGGGGTCTGTCCCGTCCGGGCAAACCACTTGTCTATCTCTCCCTTCCGGGACTCTCTGGAGGGAATCAGTAGGTTGTAGGGCAGCAGCTCCGCCGGTTTCACCGGCTCATGGGTATCGGAATAGAGCGCATGCCCCCTGGGAATCACTGCCACCCATGGCTCGTCATACACCGGAAGGACATGGCACTCCTCCGTGTTGTAGGGCGCCGTAATCATGGCAACCTCACACAGTCCCTTATTCACCCGGTTATTCACATCATCCGTATTTCCATTCCAGAGATTGTACTGCACATGGGGATGCTTCTCCTGAAAGGAGGCAATCCATCCCGCAAAGAGCTGGGGTCCACAGCCCTCCACCGATGCGATGTAAATCGTGCCCTGCAGTCCTTCCTTCCGCTCCCGCACATCCTCCTCGGAGCGGTTCACCAAATCCAGAATCTGGGAGGCATACTGTAAGAAAAGCTCCCCCTCCGGCGTCAGCTCCACCTTGTGGGGAGAACGGAGAAACAGTGCCGCCCCCAGCTCCGCCTCCAAGTCCTGAATCTGACGGCTCAGGGGCGGCTGCGCAATCGCCATCTTCTCCGCCGCCCTGGTAAAGCTTTTCTCCTCCGCCACCGCCTTAAAATACCGGATATGTCGTAATTCCATGCTGTTTTTCCTCCCTTTCCTTCCCTTTCTTTTTGATACTATCTAGGTATTGTCATTCTTTTATTATATGTATTTCACATTATAAGCGCAATATGTTAACGTAAAATCATCAAAAGGAACAACACCTTAGTCACAGAAAGGAAAGGGAAACACTATGAAAAAGATTATGGAAAAGGTAAACGAGTTCTTCGAGGAATACTACAAGAGTTTCGCAGACAAATTCTAACGCAGGTGCAGCATGAACGAACAATTAAATAACGAATCCATAACATAAGCGCCACCAGAT
>CAKRNW010000218.1 GCA_934371505.1 uncultured Lachnospiraceae bacterium | reverse complement strand
TTTGTGAAAAACTGTCCCCGCCTGGAGGTAAAAAGTGAGCGTACCGATCATGGCAGAGCCAAATTAATCTATGTAAAACTGGTTTGATAAAGTTTTTTGAAAAATTTTTGAAAAATCACAAAAAAAGACTTGATTTATATCGAATGATCCGATATAATAAATTTCGTTGTCGGGGTGTGGCTCAGTTTGGCTAGAGCGCTACCTTAGGGAGGTAGAGGTCGCAAGTTCGAATCTTGTCACTCCGATTAGAAAAATCCATTTCATTACGAAATGGATTTTTTTGATATAAGAGAAATTATTTGGAACAGCGAAATTTTTGACACGGCCGCTATGCCGGAAAATGGAGATCGTGATGAAGGAAAATAACAGAAGAGCTGACATAAAAGAAGAAAACAACCGGAACACCGGGAATCAAACCAAAACCCGGTCAAAGAAATCCCTTTGTCCGGCAGCAGGCAGGTGCGGAGGCTGCAGTATGCTGGCGACTCCTTACAAAGAGCAGCTTGCCAGAAAACAGAAAATGGTGGAGGATTTGCTGCGCCCTTATGGAAAAGTGGAACCGATTCTGGGCATGAAACAGCCGGAGCATTACCGTCATAAGGTGCATGCGGTTTATGCCTACGACAAGCGAAGGGGTGTCTACCATGGCAATTATGAGGAAAAGACCCACCGTGTAGTACCGGTGGAAAGCTGCCTGTTAGAAAATGAGAAGGCAGATGCCATTTTCTGTACCATTGATGAATTGGCGAAATCCTTTAAAATCAGAGCTTACGATGAAGACACAGGCTATGGTCTGCTTCGCCATGTATTGATTCGCGTGGGACATGCCACCGGACAGATTCTGGTGGTGCTGGTGTTGGGATCTCCCATTTTACCTTCCAAAAATAACTTTGTGAAGGCGCTGTGCAAGCGCCACCCGGAGATTACCTCCATTGTATTAAATGTGAATGACAAAGCTACCAGCATGGTACTGGGGGAGAAAGAGCATGTGCTGTACGGTAAGGGTTATATTGAGGACGAGATCTGCGGTTATACCTTCCGCATTTCCCCGAAATCCTTTTACCAGGTAAATCCGGCGCAGACCGAAGTGCTGTATCGGAAAGCCATGGAATATGCGGCTCTCACAGGAAAGGAAACAGTGTTGGATGCCTACTGTGGCACAGGAACCATCGGCATCGTAGCCAGTGAAAAGGCTGGAGAAGTGCTTGGAGTGGAACTGAATAAGGACGCTGTCCGGGATGCGGTGATAAATGCCAAAACCAACGGGGTAAAGAACATCCAATTCTACCAGAAGGATGCAGGTCAATTTGCTATCCGGCTGGCAGAAAGCGGAGAAAAGGTGGATGTGGTCATGATGGATCCGCCCCGAAGCGGTTCTGACGAGAACTTCCTTTCCTGCATCGCAAAGCTGTCACCGAACCGGGTTGTATACATTTCCTGCAACCCGGAAACACTTGCAAGGGATTTAGGATACCTGAAGAAACTGGGTTATCGCATGAACAAAGCCACACCGGTTGATCTATTTCCATATACG
>CAKRNW010000217.1 GCA_934371505.1 uncultured Lachnospiraceae bacterium | reverse complement strand
CTTTTCATGCATGAAATCTTGCAAGATAATCCTTTTCTACCTTTTTGAAATCCTCAAATCGAAAGACCGGGACACTGGCAATTTCCGGTGTACTGGCAGACAGCGGGATGTCCATATAATGCAAAAATTCATGATAAAGCATGGCATCGTCCACACTTTTTACCAGCCTTGCCTCTTCCTCCGTCAGGTCCTTTCCCAGAAACTTGGTATAAATCAAAGAAAGCAGCCGCCCCTCCACTTCATTATAATAATCCATATGATGCTTAATAGGGCGGGTTACATCCGACAGATAGGCTTCTCCGGCATCATGGAGCAGACAGGCAAGCATCAGCCGATTGCTGTATCCTCTTGCCTTTGCTTCATCATGACAGCAGATACAGTGCTGTCCCACCGAATAAAACTCCGGGAAATGTCCATTGGCCCTGGTCATCAGGGACAGCGCATGGGCGATGTCCTCAATTACGATATCTGCAGGTTTTGCATCCAATGGATTCATATAGCGGTGGGTATAGGTACAAATTTCGTCTTTTGATGGCATAGCTGCGTTCCTTCTTTTAAATAATGTGTTGGATACCCTCACAGATACGGCGTGCCACGGTGGGATTGTTCATGGTATACAGATGAATACCGTCCACATCATTGGCCAGCAGATCAATGATCAGGGACAGGGCATAGGACATTCCGGCATCAAAAAGTGCCTGCCTGTTGTTCTCGTACTTGTGGATGATGCGCTGAAAACGCTCCGGCAGGGAGGCACCGCACATGGTCACCATCCGCTTGATCTGCGCCGCATTGATGACCGGCATAATTCCCGGTGTGACCGGTACGGTAATCCCCGCAATCCGGCAATCCTCCACAAAACGATAGAAATAATCATTGTCAAAAAACAGCTGGGACAGTAAAACCTCCGCCCCCGCATCTACTTTCTTCTTCAGATAGTGCATCTCTTCTACCCGGTTTGCAGATTCCGGGTGATTCTCCGGATAGCAGGCTCCTGCAATACAGAAATCACCACGCTGTTTCAGATAAGCGGTCAGCTGATCCGCATGGAGAAAGTCCTTCTTCTCCGGTACATTGGGATTGCGGTCGCCCCGCAGTGCCAGCACGTTTTCAATACCCTCTTCCTTTAAAATATGCGTAAAGGTATCGATTTCTTCTTTGGAGTAGCACAGACAGGTCAGATGCACCACCGGCTCCACATGATACTGCTCTTTTATTTTCTTTGCCAAAGTAATGGTCTTATTATTATTGCTGCTGCCGCCTGCGCCAAAGGTCACGCTGATGAAATCCGGCTTGCACGCGCAGAGAATTTCCAGTGTCTCGTCAATGTTTTTCAGTTCCTCGTCCTTTTTCGGCGGGAAAATTTCAAAGGAGAGCACCTGTTTTTTCTGTTTATGGATATCGCTTATTTTCATATCTTCATTCCTTATGCTTTCGTAGATTTGGATTTATTATATACTATTTTTTGTAATTGGGGCAAGGGAATGTCTCTGCTTCACGGAACCTGGACGCATCTGTTAAGTGCTGAAGTAAAGCAGGGTGGTTCCTGGTATGGGGAATCCTATGAGGTGCTGACTGTTACCGCCAGACGGCGTTGTGATTGTGCCGGGTGGGG
>CAKRNW010000216.1 GCA_934371505.1 uncultured Lachnospiraceae bacterium | reverse complement strand
AGCCCGGGAACCCCGGAACAAGAGGTTCTGGAAAAAGAAACCAGGGAAACGTTGCTGGAGCGATGCCGGTCTTTAAAACCTCCTTATGATGAGGTGGCAGTCCTCTACTTTTATGAGGAACGCAAGCCGGAGGAGGTGGCGGCGAAAACCGGACGGAATATCAAAACCATCCAGACACAGATTTATCGTGCCCGGTCCCAGCTGCGGGAACTTTACCGCAGGCAATGGGAAACATACAACAGAAAGGAGAGTGGATAGGATGGAAAATTTAAAAGAGGCCTACTTGACGGACGAGGAACTGGAACGACTGATTGCCCAGGTGGAACAGGAGCCGATGCTGCAGGCACCTTCCTATCTGAAAGATGAAATTCTGAACTCCCTTTCAGAGCAGGATGAGAAGATGCAACAGTGGCAGGCAAAGGTGAAACCCCTTAACCGCAGCCAGTCCAGAAAACAGCTCTGGCTTTACAGTGTAAAGGTTGCTGTCGGAGCCGCCGCCGCTCTGGTTATGCTATGGATCACCCCCGCGGGCTTCATTCAGTTACCCGGTTCTGCAATGGTGGAGCCACCGGAACAACTCACGGAAACGACACAGCCCTGGGAGGAACAGGAACCTCTTTCCATGGAAGAGTGGGAGACCCAGTTGAAAGAAAATGTACCGCAGCCCAGCGCCCTTTCCAATTTGCTGCAGGGGATGAACCAGGCCGCCGGGAAGGTATGCCAGGGAGTATCGGACACGGCAGGTATCTTTTTAATGAATAAAGATTGATTTATGAATGAAACGAAGAAAAGAAAAGGAGAATTCTTATGTATCGGAAAAAGAATAAATTTTTAACTTTTTTATTTGCATTACTTCCCGGAGCCGCAGAAATGTACATGGGTTTTATGAAAATGGGACTGACACTGCTGTCACTTTTCTTTGGCATTGTCGCGGCGGCAAGCTGGCTGGGAATGGAATTTCTGGTATATGTTGCGCTGATTGTTTGGATTTTCAGTTTTTTCCATGCCATCAATCTGGCATCCCTGCCTGATGAAAAATTTGCCGAAGTGGAGGACGATTACCTGATTCACTTGGACAGCATCGGCGTGAAAGTCAGCAACCGGAGAGCCCGTGGAATCGTGGCAGCGGTTCTGATTTTTATCGGAATTGTGCTTTGCTATAACGCCGTCTGCGGTATCATTTACCGCATCTACCAGGAAAACTGGCTCAGCTACATGCTGCAGATTATTAATACCCAGGCGACCCAGGCAATCTGCGGAATCATTGTGATTGTTGTGGGAATTTCCATGATTCGTGGCAAAAAGCGGGAACTGGACGAGGAGGCACAGGATGATGGAGACAACGGAATTGACGAAAAATAAAAGAACCCATCGGGTGGGAAGCATCACCTTTGGTGTATTGCTGGTGCTGTTTGGAAGTCTGTTTCTGGTGCATGCCTTTGTACCTGCCTTACTGTATTCCATGATTTTCCGGCTTTGGCCCTGCATTTTTATCCTGCTTGGACTGGAGGTATTAGTCAGTTCCCGGAAAGAGGGAACCACGTATACTTATGACGGAATGGCAATCTTTCTCACCATGCTGTTAACGATTTTTGCATTTGTAATGGCATTTTTGGAAA
>CAKRNW010000215.1 GCA_934371505.1 uncultured Lachnospiraceae bacterium | reverse complement strand
ATATAGTTCAAACAGCAGTAACAGATAGATGGAAAGGAAATCTGCCATGAAATGGACGAAGTTTCGCATAAAAACAATAACAGATGCAGAGGATATTATTATCAGTACCCTCTATGATATTGGATTGGAAGGCGCACAGATTGAGGACAAGATCCCCCTCACTGCATGGGAAAAGGAGCAGATGTTTGTGGACATCCTGCCCGACGGACCCGCTGACGATGGCATTGCCTACCTGAGTTTCTTTGTGGAAGAGACAGAAGATGGCTCTCTGAAACTGGGAGACGAACTGGTTTCAGCCCAGGACATTTTGGAGCGCGTGAATGCCGAACTGGAAGATTTGCGTCAGTTTATGGACATCGGCGAGGGCAGTGTGGTTGTGGACGAAACCGAGGACATTGACTGGATCAACAACTGGAAACAGTTTTTCCATCAGTTTTATATTGACGATCTGCTGGTTATCCCCTCCTGGGAGGAGGTAAAACCGGAGGATGCAGGCAAAAAGATTCTCCACATCGATCCCGGCACCGCTTTCGGCACGGGCATGCACGAGACCACCCAGCTTTGCATCCGCCAGATCAAAAAATATGTGACTCCGGAGACGGAACTTTTGGATGTGGGAACCGGAAGCGGGATTCTGGCGATTCTTGCGATTATGTACGGTGCGAAACACTGTGTGGGAACCGACCTTGACTCCTGCGCTGTGGATGCGGTAAGAGAAAATATGGAGGCCAACGGCATCGACCCTGCAGCGTTCCAGATGATGATCGGCAATATTATCACCGATGAAGAAGTGCAGAAAAAAGTGGGCTTTGGCTGCTACGATATCGTGGCTGCCAACATTCTGGCAGATGTTCTGGTGCCGCTCACACCGGTCATTGTGAACCAGTTAAAACCCGGCGGCGTTTACATTACCTCCGGCATTATCCATGACAAAGAGCCCGTTGTGGTGGAGGCAGTAAAAAATGCCGGACTGGAACTGGTGGAAGTGACCTGCCAGGGCGAGTGGGTGAATGTCACTGCCCGGAAACCTTTATGAAAACCGATAAGAGAAAATCCGTAACGCGGGTTGTTACCCTGATTCTGTTACTTCTCTGGATGGCAGTGATTTTCTGGTTTTCCGCCCAGGATGCCACCAAATCCGGTGGGCTCAGCAGCAGCCTTTCGGAAAAGCTGGCATTCCTGCAGAACCGGGTGCTGCACCTGGGCTGGACGAAACAGAAAATTATGGAAATCTCCATCTGGCTGGAAAAGCCCCTGCGGAAGTGTGCCCATGCCTCGGAGTATGCTTTGCTTGGCGTATTGTGTATGGCACATCTCAATACCTATCGGAGTGTTCCAGCTCCGGAAAACACCAGAGGATTCCATTGGAAAACCTCCCTTCCGTTCCGTCTGCTGTTAGCAGAGATACTCTGCGTGCTCTATGCAGCCACCGATGAATTCCATCAGCTTTTTGTGGAGGGACGCAGTGGACAGGTGACGGATGTGTGCATTGACGGTGGAGGAGCGTTACTGGGCATTTTGATTATGACAGGCGTGTCAGCTCTGGCGGACAGACACAGGCGGACACAATAAAATTTTCACGACAACTTAGCAGCTATGGTTTCCAAAGGCTGCAAGTAGTGGAAAGGTATCGTTAGTAAGATGTATCGATTTTTTGTAGACCCTTCCCAGATTCACGGAACAGACATCCGGATC
>CAKRNW010000214.1 GCA_934371505.1 uncultured Lachnospiraceae bacterium | reverse complement strand
ATTGTTAGAAGTGAATGGGGAAGGCAGTAAAACAAAAAGTGAAATATTTATAACATTTTTATTGATGTCTATCTGCTATAAAATATTAATTGCAGCAATGGTTATTACTGCGTGGATTTGTGCGATAATCGGGCATACAGGAGTAATAAGTTCAGAATTCATTGGATGGATTATCATATTAACAATTCTGGCATTAACAGTTATTCGTACCATCATTTTTTCTATTATGGATGTCAGAGGTATTTGATATGGCACTGGAGACAAGAGTAAAAGAATATCGGGAAAGGGCCGGATACAAACAGAGCGAACTGGCGGAAATGGTTGGTGCAAGGCGGGAGACTATTGTTCATTTAGAAAACGGGCGCTACAATCCATCCTTGAAACTTGCCATGGATATTGCAAAGGTGTTTGGAGTCACCGTTGAAGATTTATTTACCTTTACAGAAGATTGAATAAACATATCCGCAATTTTTAACAAAATCAATTAGTTTTGCGATTATAAACCGCAAAACTTTTTAACGAAATATTAGGAACATGAATAACAAATCAATCGCATACTACCACCTCCCCGGCTTATTTGAATTTTACGAACTATACCAGGTATTTCTCCCCCTGTACCGGGAACATCGGGAATACTTTTATGACTGGTGCGAAATCGGCTCTATCTATGGTGCCCCGGCGGACTGTCTCTGGGGTGGCGGGCGCGCCGGATTCGGGGACAGTAATCCGGAAGAAGTGCTGGTGCTGATGCAGGAATACGGCATTTCTGCCCGGCTCACCTTCAGCAATTCCCTGCTCACAGAGGAACACCTTTCTGACAAAAAGTGTAACGCCTTCTGTGTCCTGTTTGAGAAAAGCAAAGGCATTCCAAACGGTGTCATTGTCCATTCGGATTTGCTCCTGCAATATTTAAAAACCAACTACCCGGAACTTTATTTTGTTTCCTCTACCACTAAGGTTCTTACCCGGTTTTCCCAGCTTTCAGAGGAGCTAAACCGGGAGGATTTCCGCTATGTGGTGCCGGATTTTCGTCTGAACAAAGAACTTGAAAAATTGGATACGTTATCCCAGACATTGAAAAATAAGGTGGAATTTCTGTGCAATGAGTGCTGTTGGTTTGGCTGTAAGGACAGAAAAGCCTGTTACGAGGCGGTGAGCCGCAAGAATTTGGGAGAAAGGTTCCCGGAGCATCACTGCACGGCACCTGATGCCACGGAGGGCTACCGTTTTTCCAAAGCAATGAAAAATCCAGGTTTTATCGGCATCAGTGATATTCAAAATATCTACTTACCGATGGGATTTTCCAATTTTAAAATAGAAGGACGGGGACTGGGCAGTGCCCTGGTTCTGGAATTTTTGCTCTATTACATGACGAAACCGGAATATCAGCTCCAGGTCAGAGAAGAAATCTACCTGGACAATATGCTGGATTTGTTTTAATATCGCTTTTTCAAGGAATTAAAAACTTCAACGGGAGGGGTCTTTGCTTTCATCCTGATCTGATTTGCTTGTCTTGCGGTAGCTGCTGGGAGAAACCCCCGCTACCTTTTTAAAGGTCTGGGAAAAGTAACTGGAGGAGGAAAAGCCACAGGTCCGGCTGATGACGGAAAGAGAGTAGTCCGTAGTTGCCAGCAGCTTTTCTGCCTTTTTCACCCGGGTATGCATGAGATAGTTGATGGGGGAAATCCCATACTCATCGGTAAAGGCATGCACCAGATAGTACTTATTGACATGAG
>CAKRNW010000213.1 GCA_934371505.1 uncultured Lachnospiraceae bacterium | reverse complement strand
TAAATAAAGGAAATGGCTATGGAACAGACAAAACTCTACGTGGTAATTCCATGCTATAACGAGGAGCAGGTACTGCCCATCACTTCCAAATTATTTCTGAAAGAATTGAAGGATCTGATTCAAAAAGGAAAAATCAGTGAGGACAGCCGTATTTTATTTGTAAACGATGGCAGCAAAGACCGCACCTGGGAAATCATTACCCAGCTGTCGGAGCAGGAGGAACATTTTGAAGGAATCAGCCAGAGCCGCAACCGGGGACATCAGAATGCCGTGCTGGCGGGACTGATGGAAGCCAGGGAGCTGGCAGACATCACCATCTCCATCGATTGTGACGGCCAGGATGATATCACAGCAATGGAAGCCATGGTGGACGCTTACCATGATGGAGCGGAGATTGTATATGGAGTGCGCAGCAAGCGGACCACCGATTCCTTCTTTAAGCGTTTTACCGCAGAAGCTTTTTACAGACTGCTGAACAGAATGGGAGTGGAATCTGTCTATAATCATGGGGATTACCGCCTGGTATCCTCCAGAGTTCTTCAGGAGTTTGCCAATTTCAAGGAAGTCAATCTGTTCCTTAGGGGAATGTTTCCTTTGGTTGGGTTTAAAAGTACCTGCGTCTATTATGAGCGCCATGAGCGCATGGCGGGAAAATCCCACTACCCCTTGCCGAAAATGCTGGCCCTTGCCTTTGATGGAATTACCAGCCTGAGCATTAAACCCATCCGTATGATTACCGGAATGGGAATCGCAGTCTCTTTGATTAGCTTTATCGGTGTAATCTGGGCCGTGATACGGGCTCTCACCGGACACACCGTCGTAGGTTGGACCAGTACGGTGTGCATCATTTGCTTTATGGGAGGTATCCAGCTGATCTGTCTGGGTGTATTGGGAGAATATATCGGAAAGATTTATCTGGAGGTAAAGGCACGTCCCCGCTATATCATCAGTGAGCGTACCTATGAACAGGAGAAACATGAGTAATCTTGCAGTAATCACTGCCCGGGGGGGCAGTAAACGGATTCCGAAAAAAAATATCAAAGAGTTTTGTGGAAAGCCCATTCTCTGTTATTCCATTGCGGCGGCTCTGGAGAGCGGATGCTTTGACGAGGTCATGGTTTCCACGGACAGTGAGGAAATTAGAGAGATTGCCTTGCAGGCAGGGGCAAAAGTCCCCTTTCTGCGCAGCGAGCAGACCTCCAATGACTATGCCACCACCGCCCAGGTGCTGGAGGAAGTGTTAGGAGAATATGAGAAACAGGGCAGACATTTTGACGCAGTGTGCTGTATCTATCCTACCGCCCCTTTTGTGACAGCCGGGAAACTTCAGAATGCCATGGAAAAGTTACAGGAAACAGGAGCGGATACCGTGTCCCCGGTGGTACGGTTTTCCTACCCGCCCCAGCGAGGTTTCGTGGTGGAGCAGGGTTATACGGTGATGAAGTGGCCGGAGAACCGCACGGCAAGAAGCCAGGATCTGGAGCCCATGTATCACGACTGCGGACAGTTTTATTGTCTGAATGCAGCCAGTTTTCTGGAACAGCACCAGATTTTTATGAAGAAAATGGTTTCCGTGGAAATGCCGGAATCGGAAGTGCAGGATATCGATACCATGGAAGACTGGAAAATCGCAGAATTAAAATACCGGCTGATGCGGGAGGAAATGCATGAGTAGTACCATCAAAATCAGAAACCGAATCATTGGGGAAGGACATCCCACCTACATGATTGCGGAGATG
>CAKRNW010000212.1 GCA_934371505.1 uncultured Lachnospiraceae bacterium | reverse complement strand
GAAATGTCATCATCACAAAATGCTATTTTTATCATTAGAATACTCCTTTGACATATCAACCCCCGGTCTTACAGATTGCAGTACTTCATAAATAATGTCTGAAACTCCGGCTGTTCCGCCAGGTTTCGTGCTTCAACCCGTGCAAGTTTCTCTTTAAGCCGCACTGGTTTTTGCATACAGCCATATAAATAAGCTCCCGGAAGTGCTGTGTTTCCCACAGCCTGAATGCGCTGCTGTACTTCCGCCGGGAAAAGCCCGATCCTGACCGCATCCGGTATGCTGAGTTTTCTTCCAAATCCACCCGCCAGAAAAATCCGCTCCGGAATTTTCTTTTCTGTCAGTATATCCATTCCGGTGCGTACCGCTGCCTTCGCCAGCTGCAAATTCCGGATTTCCTGTTGGGAAAGCATATACGCCCCATCTTCTTCTATGTAGGTACCTGTTTGGTCAATTTTTTCTTTCCGGAGAAGGTCTGCCAGTTCATGTACCGACTCACTTCCATATAGACATTTCTCCGACTTTCCTTCAAAGGCACTGCCCGCTGCGGCGGCTGTCGCCACAATCCTTCCCCGGTCATCCCGATATACCATCTCTGCATTTGTCCCAAGATCCAGAAACAGTGTATCGGAGGCAGTTTCCTCCAGCATTCCGCAGGCCAGCATTCCTGCCACAATATCTCCTCCCACAAAGGCGGAAATTCCGGGAACAAACTCCATGGGAAGTCCATGAAACTCTATGGATGCCGGTGCCAGTGTCACCGGCGTAAAGGGTGCCCTGGACAGCCCCTCTACGGAAAGCCCCAGAAACAAGTGGATCATCGTTGTGTTAGCCGCCAACACTGTTCTTACTGATTCCCGTTGTCCCACTTTTTCCAATATCTGATCCATCAGTTTCCTGATCTGATCCTGCACGCAGGTCTGCATTGCCTTGGCATCCTGAGGATTCTGTAACGCCGCCTGCATCCGGCTCACCACATCTGCGCCATAGCTCCTCTGGGGATTCATGGCAGCTGCATAAGCCAGAGCACTGCCGCTTTTCCTCTCATAAAGAGCTGCCGCAATCGTTGTGGTTCCCAGGTCTACTGCCAGAATATATTTTTCAGCATTTTCTTTGTCATTCCCCGGTTCCGTGTCTGGTTTCGGTAATTCCAACAGACAGTGTGTGGCAATCTCATAGTCTCTGTTTCTGTCCATTTGCTCCCGTAGCGCAGAAATGTCCAAAACTGCGTCTTTGACCGGTTTGGTCAGGCACGCAAGCCGGATTCCGCTGCGCAATTCTTCCGGTTCCAGAAGAGTCCGCTCTGTGGGAGTCGGCAGCGGAGCTCCCTCCAAAAAACGCACACGGCATCTGCCACATTTTCCGCCTCCCGCGCAGGGAGAAAAAAATCCTCCCTCTTTCTGCAGTTCCTTTAATAATACCGACAGCAGATTCCCACCATTCTCTATTTCTCCTGAACGGAAAATTTTGACATTATTAGACAAACTGATTTTTCTCCTTATCATAGTGATAATCTATGGCACCCAGTTTCTCCGTTATTTCTGTCTCACTGGTATCCAAATCTTCACATAAATCTTCAAGGCTTCCATAGAAATCTCTCAATTTCAGATTAACGAAACTTAAAAGCATTATCGGATCCTTTGGTATCATCCTGTTATCTCCTATCCGCTTCACAATTATTTTTAGTATACCACAAATTACAGATAGATTTCATAAAATAAATGTGATAGAATATCTGCGTTAATGCAAAACAGGAA
>CAKRNW010000211.1 GCA_934371505.1 uncultured Lachnospiraceae bacterium | reverse complement strand
TTAGTTGGATTTTACTTCTTTCCAAAGCTCGTTATAAAGATTGTCGCCTTCTTCGCCGAGATAGGAAAAGGTTTCCAGGTTTGCATACTGGGATAAATCCGGGAATGCGATGGTGGAATTGCGAATATCATCATCTTCGATTAACTCTCTTGCAGCATCGTTGGGAGTGGAGTAGGTGATATACTCAAAGTTCTTATAAGCCACATCTCCACGGCACATGTAATCAATGAATTTCTCTGCGTTTTCCAGGTTGGGAGCATTCTTGGGAATGACCCAGGAATCAATCCAGACATTGGTGCCTTCCTTCGGAATGACATATTCCAAATCCGGGTTTTCACGCTGGGTGAAGATTGCCTCACCGGAGTAGATAACACCGAGAGCAGCCTCGCCGCCAATCATTTTATCCCGGACCTGGTCAATGACATAAGCCTGTACCAGAGGTTTCTGCTGAATCAGTAAATCCTTTGCAGTCTGTAATTCATTTTCGTCTACGGAGTTCATGGAAAAACCGCTTAATTTTTCAGCCACCATGAAGGCATCACGGACAGAATCCTGCATCAGAATGTTGTCGGCATATTTTTCATTCCAGAGAATTGACCAGCTGTCTACCGGGTCGTCAACCATGGTCTTATTATAGAGAATACCCACAGTACCCCAACAATAAGGAACAGAGTAGAGATTGCCGGGGTCAAACTGCTCAGACTGCTCCCAATACTGGGCATTAATATTTGCCTTGGCGTTGGGAATATGATCAAAGTTCAGGGGCTGTAATAAATCATTATCAATCATTTTCTGAATCATGTAATCAGAAGGGCAGACCACATCATACTGGGACGCGCCAGCCTCTACCTTGGGGTACATGATTTCGTTTGTCTCAAATTCATCGTAGACAACTTTAATACCGGTTTCTTCCTCGAAACTCTTGATGGTCTCCTGGTCGATATATTCGCCCCAGTTGTAGACGATGACCTGTCCGTTTTCACCGGATGATGAAGTGGAGCCGCAGCCTGTGAGCAAAGTGCCCACGGATACAGCAGCAAACAACAGCAGTGTGGTTTTTTTCATTTTTTTCTCCTCATTAAAAACTATTAGATTTTTTATTATGTTCTGCAGTACCGTTCTTTTTCGGAGAAGGCTTGTAATTCACCAGAAGTAACAGGAAAATTACCGCTGCAAAAATAATCGTGGAAAGAGCATACATCTCAGGCTTGATCCCTTTCTTAACTTCGGTATAAATCTTGGTGGAAAGGGTATCTACACCAACGCCTTTGGTAAAGTGTGTGATAATAAAATCATCCAATGACATGGTAAATGCCATGAGAAAGCCGGAAGTAACACCGGGCAGGATATCGGGGAATACCACTTTAAAAAACGCTTTTAAGTGGGTGGCACCCAGATCCAGGGCTGCTTCATAGGTACTGGGGTTCACATTTTTCATACGGGGCATCACGGACAGAATCACATAGGGAATATTAAAGGTAATGTGAGCTAACAATATGGTGCCAAAACCGAATTTTAATCCAAAGCTGATAAAGAGTAACATCAGGGAAATGCCGGTAACAATATCCGCATTTAACATGGGAATGTTGGTAATGCCAGTGAGGATTGCCCGACTTTTCCGTTTCATGCCGGACATTGCAATACTGGCGATTGTGCCGATCACCGTTGCGATGAGAGCGGAGAGCAGGGCGATGACTAAGGTGTTGCCCAGTGCCTGCATGATTTCCTCATTCTGGAACAGCCGGATATACCATTTAA
>CAKRNW010000210.1 GCA_934371505.1 uncultured Lachnospiraceae bacterium | reverse complement strand
AATCCAAGTAAAGACAAGGAGAAAACAACATGGACTTTTTTGGATTATTGACAATGTTAGGTGGTCTGGCACTGTTTTTATATGGAATGCAGGTGCTGGGAGACGGTCTTTCCAAGCTATCCGGCGGACGGCTGGAGCATATACTGGAAAGCCTGACCTCCAATCGCTTTAAGGCGGTGCTTCTGGGAGCAGGGGTAACCGCTGTGATACAGTCTTCTTCAGCCACGACCGTCATGGTGGTGGGATTCGTCAATTCAGGAATTATGAAATTATCCCAGGCAATTGGCATTATCATGGGTGCCAACATTGGTACCACCATGACCAGCTGGATCTTAAGCCTGGCGGGAATTGAGGGAGGTAACTTTTTCTTAAAACTGCTAAAGCCTTCTTCTTTTTCACCGGTTCTGGCACTGCTTGGTGTAGGGATTCTGATGATCTCCAAAAAGGATAAACAGAGGAATATTGCCCAGATTCTCATTGGCTTTGCAGTGCTGATGACAGGAATGGATACCATGTCCGGTGCGGTAAAGCCTCTGGCAGATGTGCCGGAATTTACCAGTCTGTTTATGCGTTTTACCAATCCCATCCTGGGACTGCTGGCAGGAACCCTGCTTACCGCGATTATTCAATCCTCTTCTGCGTCTGTGGGTATTTTGCAGGCACTTTGCATGACCGGTGCGGTTTCTTATGGGGCAGCCTTTCCTATCATTATGGGACAGAATATCGGAACCTGCGTGACTGCATTGATTTCTTCCATCGGCACCTCCAAAAATGCAAAACGTGCAGCATTGGTTCACCTGTATTTTAACATCATCGGAACCATGGTATTTATGGCAGTATTTTACCTGATCAATGCCTTTGTTCACTTTTCCTTCCTTTCGGACTCTGCCAATGCGGCAGGAATTGCACTGATCCACACCACCTTTAACGTGGTGGCAACAATGCTGCTTCTGCCGTTTGCCAATGGTTTGGAGAAACTTGCCTGCCTTACCGTGCGGGATGACAAAGAGGAAGAGGCTCTGGATGAAGTGGCGCAGGATATCAAAGCACTGGATGTACGTTTCCTGGAGCAACCCTCTCTGGCTCTGGGGCATTGCAAAAGCGTGACTTACAAGATGGCGGAGCAGGCGCAGAAAGCAGTGGAATTGTCTGCAGGTCTTCTCTTTGCCTATGATAGTATTACTGCAGAAAATGTGATAAAATTAGAGACAAATGTGGATCGCTATGAGGATGCTTTGGGAGATTATATGGTAAAACTCAGTTCCCGTCATCTGTCAGAACTGGATTCCCAGACCCTTTCCATTCTTTTACATTGTATCGGAGATTTCGAACGAATTGCCGATCATGCAGTGAATATCTGTGAGTACGTGGAAGCCATGCAGACAAAGGAACAGCAATTTTCCCAGAAGGCGGCGGAGGAATTACAGATTTATGTGAAGGCCATCTGCCATATTGTGGAAATTACAGTTAAGGTTCTTGAAAAAGAAGATTTGATGATGGCACTGCAGGTAGAACCCCTGGAGGATGTGATTGACAACCTCAATGCAGAAATTAAAAAACGGCATATTAAACGACTTCGGAAAGGAAAATGTACGGTGGAACTGGGCTTTTGCCTGTCAGACATTATTACCAGTCTGGAACGGATCTCCGACCATTGCGAGAATGTGGCGATCAGTGTATTACAGAGTAAGGATGACAGTTTTGAAGTGCATGAATACAAAGACCAGCTGCGGGAAGATTATAAAGACATTTTTGAGCAGCAGTACAAAAAATTCCATGAGCAGTA
>CAKRNW010000209.1 GCA_934371505.1 uncultured Lachnospiraceae bacterium | reverse complement strand
AAATCGGAGAGGCAGGACGGGAGGCAGTGCTGCCGCTGGAGAATAACACAGGCTGGATGGATGACCTGGCAGATAAGCTGGCGAGCCGGATGCCGGAATACAATGCACCCACAGAAGTTGTACTGGTAATGGATGGCAAAGAAGTAGCACGGGCGCAGGTGCCTTACCTCCATGCAGAGGAAGTGCGCCTGGGAATTGCTCCGGCATAGGAAAGGGGGATAAGATGAGCAAATATACACAGGGTCTTATTATTGACGGCATCACATACGACATCCCCCTGGTTTCCATCAAGCGGAAAATGGATTTTCTGGAAAAGTTTGCGGAACGGTCAGAGGATGGGGACATCAAGATAGAAACCATCGGACTGTATAAAAACTATACCATTGCCATCGGCACGATTGACGACCCGGAAACCTACGATGCTCTGGTGGAGCATATCTCGGACTGCGAAAACCGGTTTCATCATGTGGTTCTCCCGGATGCCAGTAAGCAATTTGAATTTGAGGCATATTTTTCTTCCATTTCTGACGTGGTAGAAAAGTGTCTTTCTTCCGGGGCGCAGTATAAAGGACTCACCTGGAAAATGACATCACGGAAACCCTACAAAACTGGAAAGGCGGCAACATGAGGACTTATTGCAAAGCAGAAATGAAGTTTATAGATGTTACCGCTCTGGAGGACGCGTCCGTATCATCAAACGACAACCAGAGTTTTGGAAAGGTGGAAATATTCCAGGGGGAGATGGCACAGGCTGATTACGGAACCTTAGAACGGAATCAGTTTGTGCTGGATGGCAGCAAGGAAATTATGCCGGATGCCCCGGAGGATGTGGCATTTTGGAGCGGTGCAATGTCGAAGGATGATTGTACCTTTGAATCCAATCCGAAACTGACCATTGATTTTACTGCTCCCCACACTTCCGCAGGACTCACCCTGTATTTTGCCGGTGAATATCCTGCAGAACTGAAAATAACCTGGTATGACACAAACAGCGTGAAAATCATATCGGAAAGTTATTACCCGGATGTACTGTGCTATGTCTGCAACAAGCAGGTGCAGAACTACGGGAAAGTTGAAATAGAATTTGTCAGAACGATGCTCCCGGAACGGTACATCAAACTGCAATATATCCTCTACGGTAAGTATATCGTATGGGATGCCGACACCATCAAGAGCGCAAAGCTACAAGAGGACATTGATACCACATCCATCACCCTGCCAATCAACGAGGCAGACATTTCCATCGTGGATGCGAACAACAACTTTGACGCGGAGAATGAGGGCGGATCCTGGAAATCCGTGCAGAAAACTCAGGAGGTGGTCTTGTCGGAGTATTACAACGGCGAAATGATTCCTCTGGGGGCATTTTTTGTGGATGGCTTTTCCTTTTCAAAAAATGTAGCAAAGTTCTCTCTGGTGGACGGCATCGGGCTGTTGGATAAGTACACTTTTTATGATGGAGAAGTCTATGCCAATGTCAAAGCAGAGACAATTCTGCAAGGGATATTTGCGGCGGTAGGCGTGACTAAATACGCCATTGAGGAAGATGTAGGCAACACGCTTTTAAGTGGTTATTTGGCGGTGCAGTCGTGCCGGGATGCTTTACAGAAGGTATGCTTTGCTTGCGGTGCCGTGGCAGACGACAGCCGGAGCGATACCATCCACATCTATAAGCCGGACAGATATGTGACCGCCACAGTTGGCACAAACAGAAAGTTTAACGGCGGTACAATAGTATCACTGGAGGACTATGTTTCCGGCGTGTCACTGGAATGTACCCGGTACAGTCTGGAGGACGAAGAATCAGATATTTATGATGAAACCCTACCTGCAGGAGATA
>CAKRNW010000208.1 GCA_934371505.1 uncultured Lachnospiraceae bacterium | reverse complement strand
TGGTGCAGGGCGATGCTGAATTCATCACCGATATGGAGGCAGCCATTGATGCCACCGCAGTGGGAGACTACGAGATTCTCACCGAGGTGGACGGCGTGCAGGGTAAAACCGTCATGCATATTGTGGACACCGTTCCTCCCGTGGGCACAGCCAAAGATGTGGAAAGCTTCTGCAATGTGACCCGCCATGCCCAGGAGTTTGTGGAGAGCGTACAAGATATGACACAAGTGTCAGCATCCTTTGTGACAGAGCCGGATATCACCAAAGTGGGAGAGCAGACGGTTCAGATTCTCTTGACCGATGAAGGAGGTAACACCGCCCAATTGACGGCGAAGCTGACTTTACAGGAAGATGTGGACACTCCGGTGATTACGGGAGCAAAGGATCTGGATGTTTACCAGGGAATGTCGGTGTCCTATAAAACCGGTGTGACGGTTACCGATGACTGCATGGAGGATCTGGAATTCACCGTGGATAACAGCCAGGTAGACTTAAAGACACCGGGAGACTATCCCCTTACCTACACCGCAACGGATGTGGGGGGACATACGACGCAGGTATCCGTGACGGTACATGTGCTGGAACAGAAGTATGATATCAATGAGGTTGACCGGCTGGCAGATGAATTGCTGGCGCAGATCTTTACCGGGGATATGACCCAGTACGATAAGTGTGAGGCAATTTACAACTGGGTTGTGCGAAATGTAGGATATATGGATCATTCGGATAAGGGCAACTGGGTGCAGGGAGCCTGGGAAGGACTGGTAAAGCGTCAGGGCGACTGCTATGTGTATTTTGCCACCTCCAAGGAGTTATTGACCCGGGCTGGCATTGACAATATTGATATAGAGAAAATTCCCACAACACGGATGCACTATTGGAATCTTGTCAATCTGGGAACCGGGTGGTATCATTTTGACACGACCCCCCGTGTCAGTGATCATCCACGGATTTTCCTGTGGACGGAGGATGAGCTGATGGCGTACTCAGCGATCCACTACCGCGCCTTTAACTACGACCACAGCCTCTACCCGGAAGTAAGCAATGTTCCCTACGAACAGTCTGTGGCACAGGCTGACACAGGGGAATCCACAGAGGAATAAGTAACAGGAAAGGTATGTAAAAAATGCAGAATCATGTACTGGACTATTTGAACGAAATCGTAAAGAAAAAGCCAGACAAGGTGGCGTTTTCCGATGGAACGGATGCCCTCACCTTTGCCCAGGTTTATGACCAGAGCCGTCAGATTGGGTTTTTCCTGCATAACAAAGGAATCTATAAGGAGCCGGTGGTGGTGTTCATGAGAAAACACCCTGCTACCATCGCCGCCTTTTTCGGCGTGATTACCGGTGGGAATTTCTATGTGCCCATCGATTCCGAGATGCCCGCGGCACGGATTGATTTGATTCTCAAAAATGTCAATGCCCGGATGATTATCTGTGATGAAACCACCCTGGAAACGGCGGAAACCTTTGACTACCAGGGGGAACGTATCACCTACAGTGCCATCTGCCGGGAACAGGAAGAAATCCCGGAGATCCGGGCAGAAAAGGATACCGTCTTGCGGGAAATCCACGACAAGGCAATCGACACCGACCCTATTTATATTGTATTTACCTCCGGCTCTACCGGAGTGCCCAAAGGGGTAGCCGCCTGCCACCGTTCCGTCTTAGACTATGTGGAGCAGCTGTCGGAGACACTGGAGTTTGACGAAAACACCGTATTTGGAAACCAGACACCACTGTATTTTGACGCCTGTTTAAAAGAACTTTACCCTACCTTGAAATTTGGCGCTGCCACCTATCTGATTCCCCACGAACTGTTTATGTTCCCGGTCAAACTGGTGGAATTCTTAAACCAGTACCGGATTAACACTCTGTGCTGGGTGGTGTCCGCACTGACCATGATTTCCGCTTTTGGAACCTTTCAGACAGTGAAACCCCGGTATCTGCGGTGCATCGCCTTTGGCAGTGAGGTGTTCCCCATCAAGCAGTTTAAACGGTGGAAA
>CAKRNW010000207.1 GCA_934371505.1 uncultured Lachnospiraceae bacterium | reverse complement strand
GGCTTGATTTCCAGATCCGACGCTGCTGCAAAACTATCAATCAAGGAGTCTGTGATCTTGTCCTGAATGCTTTCCAGTAATTCCACCTTGTCATGGAAGCTCTCAGCATTTAAAAATGCCAGAAGATTCGGATCTACCTCGCCCTCTTCTTCCCTTGGCTGCTCCTGTCCGTCAATCCGCTCAAAACGGTACTCCTGCGTTGCGTCCGGATACTTCTCACGATCCACCTTTTCTAAGAACATGGACAGCGGTCTGGCGTATATCTCATAGTTGCCGTACAAGGCCTTATATATTACTAACTTTTCTTCTGTCTCTGTGTGAGTGGCAATCGCTACGATCTCGTAATCCCTGCCTTTAAAATGTCGATAATGTTCACCTGTTTTGGGATTATTCATGGAAGCTGCTTCCTTTCTTTTCGTTACTAGCATCCCCATCATTATAAGCCCAAATTCATAAACATGCTATTAAAAATTATGGTTTCTATTATGTTAAGGAAAGATAACAGGAACCAACGGTCAGTTTTATATGGGATACTTCCTGTTTCAACTGTTCCTGAGCCTCTGTTTTCATCTTTTCCAGGCGTTTATGGTGAATCTGTACCATATATTGTCTGCTTCCATCCTCGGAAGTCACATAGGTCATGGTCACACCGCTGTTGGGGTAACCCGCCTGCGTCATAACCTTCTGTACCTGCCGGCGGTACTGTTCCTCCATCTCCCGGTAGTTTTCTTCCGTTTCCTCTCTCTGAATGGCATCGCCTTTCCGCTGCAGGATATGCTGCCTGGTGGAATATACCATAAGAAGCGTAACCGCCACCAACGCCGCTGCCACCATCAAAAAGATGACCTCTTTTCTTGCTGCTTTTTTCTGATCTGCTCCCAGTCTCATATACATCGTCCCTTCGCTTTCCTTTTCCGTTATTCTATCCGCAAGGTTTCTTTCCTTGCCCTTTGTTAAAGCGATTATATAAGATGATATGTACGATAAACCGGACATTTATGTGGATTAAAAGGTTTTATAGAATAAATTTTTCAAACATCTTTTGCAGAATCCGTGTATCCAACGGCATCACTGAAGTTTCAAAGGTAAGCAGCAATTGTTCTCCTGGAAAGATCCCATTTTTCTCATAGGTCTGTATCTTTTCCAACGCTTTGATACAATACTCCGGGTTATCCATCATCCCCAGGTGTTCCAATATAATTTCTTTTCGCAGATTTGTGTTTAAAATCGTAAAGTCCGGATAGATCGTTCCATACCCTTTCAATTGCACCGGATATTCATAGCGATAGGGAATTCCCATCTCGAATAGTTTATCTGCAATCATTTTCTCTGATTTTGAACGCACCCGTTCTCCACGATTTGTAAAAATCTCTGATGCATCCGTATCAAAATTCTTCCCCTGATAGGATACCTCCTGCCACCGTTTTACAAATTCCTCATCAGACAGTTCATAAGGTTGAATCAGTTTGTTTCTTCCTGGATTATCCAAATGAAGTGCAGAAATTTCCTGCTTTGGACATATTTTCAAAAACCGGTCAATGGCCGTGCAATACCTTTCCGCCACCGCAGCAATCTTCCGGTCATAATCTCTTTGTGCAAGTTTCTTTGCAATTGAAAGGTTTTTACGTTTAATATAGGTTCCCTGTGTATCACCAGACTGCATCAATAAGTAGTACTGGGGCGCCCCTTTTCTGTTCGCCACCCGCAGTCGTCCTTCTTTAGGCGCCCCTTTCAATGACTTCTCGGCTTTTTCCTTTATCTTGGCATAATAGTTTCTCTTTTTTACAAGTTCAAAATATAATTTTTTCATTGCTGAATTCTCCTTGTTTTGTTTCAACAGTTTTCTGCAATTCCCCGGTCAGCTCCATGCGACCCATAACAAAAATCCTACATCCAATTAGTAGGTCATTCTCCTGATGACTTTTTGACTACGACCCATAAATACATTATTTCCATGCTCCTTATATGTCCCCTTTCTATGAAATTTCAAGACTATAACCTATAAGTCACTTTTCATCGCTAGCTTATGTG
>CAKRNW010000206.1 GCA_934371505.1 uncultured Lachnospiraceae bacterium | reverse complement strand
ATGCCGGAGCTGTCCATAAATTTGGTGGCTTCAAAATCGAATACCACATTGTTTACCTGCTTCTGCAAAATCTGGCGGTCCGCCATCTCACTCACCACTTCCGCATGATGATGATCAATTTCCTCCGGCAATTTCACGCACAGGCAATGATCGATCACCTGATAGTCCTGTAATTCCATTTCCATATCCCGTTTCCCTCCTGTTGAACTCGTATAAGCGGATAAAAAAAGAGAACACGTTATTCTGTGTTCTCTTTTGTGTATCGTTGTTAAGTTTTGTTTTATTTAAGAATCCAGTTCCTGTAAAGCCTGGTTTGCTTTGGAAGTACGTTCGGAGTCGGGGAACAGTTCCACTAACTGACTGTACAGCTTCTTCGCCTGATCCGTATCTCCGTTCTTGCGGTAGGAACCCGCCAGATAGTATAGCGCATCCACATTGGTCTGGTCATATTCCCATGCCTGATTCAGCTGTTCAATGGCTTCTGCATACTGTCCGTTACGATAGGCATCATAGCCTTCCTTGTAATATGCCTGGGCAAGTTTCGGGCATACATCATCATAGATTAACTGATAAACCGACTGAAATGCTGCGGAGGTACTGGCCACATCCGTCTGACCGGTGATGTTTTTCAAATGCTCTGCAATCCCCTGCATCTGTGCCACTTCGCCGTCCTCACCCGGTCCCTGCATATAAAGCTCACTGGCAAGTAACAGTTCGTCCATCGTTTCCATGGAGCCCTCGCCCCCCAGATATGCCTGCACCTCTTCATTTAAAGAATCCCGCTCCGCCTGCAGGGCATTTAACCGGCTTTCCAGATCATTGATGGTAGCTGTTTTGGAATCGGACTGCTCGCTGACCACCCGCAGCTGCTCCGTCATTGCTGTTTTTGCAGACTGTATCCGCGCCGGCAGAATCAAAAAGCAGGCTACTGCCACGCCAATGGCAAGTCCCACTAAGAGATTTACCATGGCAGAGGAACTTTTCTGTTCCTTCACATTCATGGGCTGGATAATGGTTTCATTACCGCTGCGGTATTCCACCGACTCCCTGGCGGTATTTTTCTTCTTTTTATTTTTGGCACCGTCATCCGGTGTCAGCATCTTGTCCACTTCCTTCAGATACCGAAGGGTGGTGGTATTGCTGGCATCGATCACCTGGCACTTGACCAGTTCCCGTCTGGCCTTTTCCCACTCCTCCATATTCATGTAAAGGAGAGCTAACAGGTGATGGGCACGGATAAATTTCGGATTCAGTGCCAGTACCTTTTTCAGCTGGATCACCGCCAGATCCTTGCTGTCCTGTCTGCAATAAACCAGTGCCTGATTGTATTTCTTACATGCCTGTTTGATGTTATCCAGCTTGGTGGCATTGGTCTGCACCATGTTGATATAATCATCTGCAATATTTTTATCCGGACGAAGGTTTTTGCTGATGACCCATTCACTGAGGGCAGCCACCACCTCGCCGGTTTCAAAATAAACCAGTCCCAGAAGATTTCTCGCTTCGATATTATTTTTATTGAACTTCAGGCTCTGGCGCAGGCAGTTAATCGCCCCGGACAGATCTCTGACATTGGCTTTTTCCAGACCTTCATTATAGAATCGATTCGACATCTGCAGGATGCGCTTGTAAATCGCCACATCCGCGCCGCAGCTTGTGCAGAAATCTTTCTCAGAAAGCTGGCATCCACAATTATAACAAATCATTCCAAACTCCCTATTCCTGCGCGTTTTCCTCGACAGTCACATCCTTTACCATTTTCACGAATAAATCTGCCATATCCGTCAGATCCTGATTATAAATAGCCTCCTCGGCATCTTCAACCTCCAGGGAGGGATGAAATTTCTTTAATTCTTCTTCAAAGTCAATCATGTGTAATCTCTCTCCACGCATGTGAAAGCAATTCCTTGATCTGACCTGCCAGATACAGGGAACCAACAATATATACTCTGTCGTCTTCGCTTCTGTGTATCACCGCATCCGAAAATGCAGTCTGTAAATTCTCTGCGGCTGCAATGTCTGCCCCGGCTGCATTGTCTGCCG
>CAKRNW010000205.1 GCA_934371505.1 uncultured Lachnospiraceae bacterium | reverse complement strand
TCTCTCTGACGGAATCCCAACATTCCGGCTATCAGATTAGTGGGAAACGTGCGAATCGCTCTGTTCAGCTTGGTTACAGAGTCGTTATAGATCAGAAAACTTGTGCGCAGCATCTTCTCATAACTGTCCAAAGCACTGATCCTTTTTCTATAACTTTCCTCTTCTTTTAAATCGGGATAGTTCTCTGTCACAGAAGAAACCAGCTCCAACACTTCCGCAATCATCCGCTCCTGTCCTCTTATCTCCTCCGGAGTAGACTGGGCAGTAAATGTAAAATGACTAAGTCTCAACCGATCATACAGAATCTGTATTTCCTGATCCCCATAATCCCTGATAAGATCCAACAGCGCAGTCAGGGCATCCACACGGGAAGAAAGCTGTATCCCGATCTGGCTCATTGCATTACTGACATTTTCATCCATGATGGTAAGTTTTCGCTGTGTAGATATGATCCAGATCGTAAGCAGAACCATCACAAGAAAAATAATAATCAGAATCTCCATTTGAATCCCCTGCCCCCTTCCATGCCATAAATTTGCAAACAGCGGATACGGACTATACCCGCATCCGCTGTCTGGAATTTTCTTTCAAATATGTCTTACTGAACGAAATACAAGCCACTTAATCCATCTGTGTTATTGGCATCCATGAGGATTAAAACAAGCTGGTCGCCAATCATGGAAAAGATACCATTATAAGACAGAGCGGTTCCACTCGCATCTACATCCATGGTAATACCATCCTCTGCATACTCATAAGTACCATCCCAGGCACCTGCACCCTGTACCATCTGTACGGTGCCATCCTCAGCAAATACCAGGTCAAGACTTCCACCATACATTTCCAGAGTAGAATCCAGGTCTTCCTGCTCCATCTCTACACCATCAATGCATCCGCCGGTAAAGCCCCAGGTGGTTCCTGCTAAATCAGGAATCTCAGCGTTTGCTAAATCCCATAAGCTGGAAATCGTATCAGCTTCTTCTTCGCTTGCAATTTCCTCTTCTACATCGGTATCAACTACTGCTTCCTCTTCTACAGATTCTGCAACATCCTCTGCTACGCTTTCTACCGGAGCTGCATCTCCTGCAACCTCCTCAGTGTCTCCGCAGGCTGCCAGAGATAAAACCAGCATCATGCTCATCATCAGTGCCATAAATTTTTTCATTGTACTTCTTCTCCTTTTTCTTTGTTTACTAGTCATTCTTGCTGTCTGACTGTGGAATCAGTATATCGGACTTTCTTTTGAAAAGGGAGCGTTCGACATGAATCGACTGAAAAATGTCGTGAATGACCTGACTTTTTATTTTTCGTTAAACATATATTCCAGATACAGGTTTTTGATCTCGGAATATTTCCCATGGGGAATGGGGATTTCCGTCAGATTATCCATGGTGATTCCACGATAGGAAATATTCTGGATATATTCCATATTAATCAGAAAGGATCTGTGAGGTCTCAGAAAATTCCCGCAGCCGGTCAACTGCCGGCTCAATTCATCCAGACTTCCCACGCTTTCCAACACTTTTCCGTTCTGCATATGAAAAAACAAAGTCCGCCCGATGACTTCACAATGCTCTAGCTGATCCGGTTCAATCCTGGTAATTCCCGTCTTGCATCGTATAATCAGACTGTTTTTCTGTTTCTCATCACATTCTGAAACCACCGAATCCATCAGTCGGAAGAAATTGTCCTTCCAGATTGGTTTCAACTGATAAAAATAGGCACCCACCGTGTAAGACTGCACCGCAAACTCTGAGGAGGAGGTGAAAAAGATAATTTTTACATTGTTATCATATTGCCGAATTTCTTTGGCCGTATTGATTCCATTTTCTCCCGGCATAAGTACATCCAGAAAAAGCACATCCACTTGCATTCCTTTTTCAATTTCTGCCAGCAGCTCCAGTGGACTGTGAAACGCTGTATAGCTGATCTCCCGGTTTCGTTCCACCCGATACTGATCCAACAGGACATGTACCTCATTTAAAATAGAAATGTCATCATCACAAAATGCTATTTTTATCATTAGAATACTCCTTTGACATATCAACCCCCGGTCTTACAGATT
>CAKRNW010000204.1 GCA_934371505.1 uncultured Lachnospiraceae bacterium | reverse complement strand
GGATTCTTACATTCCAAAAGAAGAATCAAGAAACTCGTTATCCTCCGGCTCATCATCAGCCAAAGCTTCTTGTCGAGGATAGGATAATTCCACACCAATCGTAAACGCTATCTTTCCCTCATCCACCATAGCAAGTATCTTGGGAATGAGATTTGTCAGCCTAATATACCTCTTTATTTGTGCTACACTTTCTCCGACCTGCCTTGCAAGAAGTTCGTTGCTGTTCATCATGGAATGCTCTTCAACAACTTCATTAGCTCTATTCCCCGAATTATCCGCTCTGCCATTTCCTTCTGTGTCACACTTCGGTCCAATTTGAGCTGAAGTTACATGATTTGCTTCATTATCCGCCAGCACTTCTGCACCATCATCTAATGATGAAACCTCCGGTAACCGCTTTCCCTGGTGCTTCATGGCATCAAGCTTCATCTTATACGCAAATGCTTTCTCACTTGGCTTCAGATTCTCTCTATGCAGGTTAGAGTCAACCATTGCCACAATTGCCTGATCATCATCCAGTTCTCTAATCACAACCGGAACCTTAATCTCTCCTGCCCATACAGCAGCTTCCTTTCGCCTGTGACCGGATATTATCTCATATCCATCCCTATAAGGATTCGTCCTTACCAGAAGTGGCACAATCACTCCTTCTTTCTCAATACTTTTCACCAGCTCGCATAATCATCTTCCCTGAAGTCCATCTGATATAATGAACTTCAGATATAAAGAAAGACCGCTCACTTTCAATTTTCTTGAAAATGAACGATCTCTCACGCTACTTTTATTTAGTTGAATGATGATGATATTATTTTGACATGGATGTGTTTCCACACACACTATCCAATACAACCGACACATTTACTCCGTCGGAAATTGCTTTTTTGTATGTTTTCCGGTCACTCTGGTCAAACCTAAAAAACCTCTCAAAGTGCCTAAACTCAAGGATTTTTACATATCGGTTCGATGTAGTGCAACTACCGTCTCCACATGCACCGTCTGCCCAAACTGGTCCACAGGGCGGACTTTTTGCAGTTCATAGCCGCCATCGCAGAGAATCCGCAGGTCTCTGGCGAGGGTGGCGGAGTCGCAGCTGACATAGACGATGCGCTCCGGCGCCATGCGGAGCATGGTGTCCAGACAGAGGGCATCGCAGCCCTTCCGGGGCGGATCCACCACAATCACATCTGGATGGCGCATCTCTTCATTTCCCTTGTCTTCCTTATGATAAAAATCCGTGAGAATATCTTCCGCTTTTCCCACGAAAAATTCCGCATTGGTGATACCGTTGTCGGTAGCGTTGCGGCGGGCATCCTGGATTGCCTGGGACACAATCTCCACGCCATAAACCTGTTTCGCACGACGGGCAAGAAAAAGTGAGATGGTACCGATTCCGCAGTACAAATCCCAGACGGTTTCTTTCCCGGTGAGTCCCGCATATTCCAGTGCCAGACTGTAGAGTTTCTCCGTCTGCACCGGATTGACCTGGTAAAAGGACTGGGGGGAAATGTGGTAGGTAACCGCATCCTCCTCATGGGTGAGGGAAAATCCCACCGTTTCCCGCATGTGGATGGTGTCCTCGATGGTGTCACTTCCCCAGATAGTATGGGTTTCTTTTCCCAGTACCACATTGGTTTTCTCCCAATTTATGTTCACGCTGATGCTGGTCATGCCGGGAATCTTCGTCAGGCAGTCAATCAGTTCCTGCTGTCTTGGCAACCACTGATTTTTTTCCCCCTCCTGCTTTGGTGCATTGATAATGAGGCAGACCATAAGCTGTCCGGAGGTAAAGCCCTTGCGGATCAGGATATGGCGCACCAGTCCTTTTCCCGTGGTTTCCTGGTAAACACTGACTTTGCATGCGCGCATATAGTGCAACACCGTTTCCAGAATTTCTTTATTTTCGGTTACGCCCAGGGCACAGTCGGTGTTAGCGATAATGTCATGGGTGCGTCCGGCATAAAATCCGGTGACCAGATTGCCCTGACGGTCTGTTCCCACGGGAAAAAGTGCCTTATTGCGGTAGTGATAAGGCTCCTCCATTCCCACCACCGGCTCCATGACCTTGTCCACTTCCTCCGGGGTAAA
>CAKRNW010000203.1 GCA_934371505.1 uncultured Lachnospiraceae bacterium | reverse complement strand
TCTTTTTATGCTTTATAGAATTCTTTCAACGCCTCCACCAGATACCAGGTGTCCTTTGTGCCTGCTGTCTCATAAGCAGAGTGCATGGCAAGCTGGGGCAGTCCGATGTCCACGGTTTTGGCAGGAATCTGGGCAGTGGAAAGATTTCCCAGAGTGGAGCCGCCTAAAATATCGGAACGGTTATGGTAATGCTGCACCGGCACATCTGCCTCCCGGCATACATCCACGAAGTAAGCCTCTGACCAGGCATCAGTGGTATATTTCTGTCCACCGTGGTGCTTGATGACAATACCGCCGTTGAGGAGCGGACGGTTGGTGGGGTCTGCCTTCTCCGGATGATTGGGATGTACCGCATGGGCATTGTCCGCAGAGATAAAGAAACTTCCCGCAATCAGTCTCTTATAATCGGTTTCCGACAGGTGCAGACTGTCGCAGATACGCTCCAGGGTGTCCCGCATAAACGTGGAGCAGGCGCCCTGTCTGGTGCCACTTCCCACTTCCTCATTGTCAAAAACCGCCAGAAGATCAATGTAATCCCTGGGTTTTGTCTTACAGATGGCAGTCAGTCCCGAAAAGACACACTGCAAATCATCCAGTCTGGGAGAACCGATGTATTCCTGCTCCAGTCCTAAGAAGGTTCCCTTATCCCTTGTCACCAGGTAAAGTTCCCTGCCAAGGATTTCCTCCGGCTCTACGCCTGTCTTCTCTGCAATCTGCTTTTCCAGTTCCCCCGCATGTTTGGCGTCTGCAAACAGAGGCAGCATGTCCACCTGGGGATTGTACTCCACACCTTTATTCATATCCCGGTTCATGTGGATTGCCACGTTGGGAATCACACACAAATCCTGGTCAAACTCAATCAGCCGTGTCACCAGTTCTCCCGTTTTCTTATCCTTTACCACCACGCGTCCTGCCACGGTCAGGGGTCTGTCCAGCCAGGTGGAAAGAATCATGCCGCCGTATTTCTCCACATTTAATTTCAGGTAATACTCCTCGGCTTTCTGCTCCGGGTTGGTCTTTAATTTAAAGCAGGGGGAATCGCTGTGGGCTGCCATGGCATGTACCCCTTTTATCATCAGGGATTCCTCTTTTCCGCCAGCGGGAAGGACAAATGCCATCACTGCGGAACCATTCCGGATTACATAATATTTGCCACCCAGTTCCAGCTTCCACTCCTGCTGCTCTGTCAGTTCCTGAAACCCGGCCTGTTCCAACTGCTTTTTGCAGTTATCCACCGCATGAAAGGCGGTGGGGGATTGTTCAATAAACTCCAATAATGCTTTGGATGTTTCCAGATATTTTTTATTCATTGCTCTACTCCATTCTCTATGTCCAGTGTGATAACTATTTTCCTTTTATACGCATCCTGCTCTGTTAGTCTGCTTTAACAGATATCGTGCATCTGTTCCAGGCGTGCCAGCAGACGGTCAATCTGCTGTAACTGTGCCTCATTGCAGGGCACACCGGAAAAGAAATATTCCACGGTCTGCGGAAGTTCTTCCTGTAGTCCCCGCTCTTGCAGTTTCCGTCCAAGCTGTGCCACCGTTCCCGCATTTCCATCCACAAACCGCACATACTCCGGCAAGACCTGCCGGAAGGAATCCTTAAAATAGTTAAAGTGGGTACAGCCCAGTACCAGTGAGGAATAGTCCTCCCAGTTCCGCTCCCCCAATGCCTCTTTCAAATACACCGATACATTCTGCGGGTCAAATTCTTCCTTTTCCGCGAAACGAACCAGTCCCGGAAGTGCCACCAGGTCTGCCAGATGGTGTTTGTCCACTTTCTCCACCAGCATTTTCATCTTGGCACCCTTCACAGTGATGGGGGTGGCGGTCACCAGTACCCGCTTTTCGCCATAAAGGTCAATGGCTTTTTTTACCGCCGGTTCCATGCCGATAATGGGAATGTCGTAACGCTCCCGCAGTGCCTTTACCGATACGCTGGTGGCTGTGTTGCAGGCGATGACAATGGCTTTCACATGCCGCGCCAGCATAAACTCCACCACAGCCTCCACGTAGCCTTGGATTTCCTCCTGGGTTTTCTCCCCGTAGGGCACATGCACCTCATCTGCATAGTAGATAAACTGTTCCGCGGGGAATGTCCGCATCGCCTCATAGAGCACCGACAGCCCTCCGATTCCCGAATCAAAAATTCCGATTTTCATTTTCTAACAATCTCTTTTCCAGACAT
>CAKRNW010000202.1 GCA_934371505.1 uncultured Lachnospiraceae bacterium | reverse complement strand
GCAAGTGCTTTCTTCTGGAAAGCTACGACAAAAACTATGACCGGTATTCTTTCTTTGGAATTGAGCCGGAGGAGTATATTACCTCCAGAGAAAATGCCCTGGTGATCGTGAAAAAGGATGGCAGCGAGGAAGTCTACGAAGGAAATCCTTTACAGCGGCTGAAAGAATATTATGACAGTTTCACCGTGGAAAAGGACGAAGGGGAGATGCGGATGATGGGAGGACTCATCGGAAGTCTGGGATACGACTTCGTGCGGTACAGCGAAAAGCTGCCGGATGAGAACCCGGACGAAATCGGCATCGAAACTATCCAGCTTTTTTACACCAAGGAATTTATCGTCATCGATCATCTGGCAGAAACCATGACGGGGGTGGTTCTGGAGGAGGACACCCCGGAGGGACGAACCAGAGGAGAGACAAAAGCCGCAGCCCTGATGGAGAAAGTCCGGGAGAAACAGACCGTCTTCCAGAGAGAGACAAAGAAATTTGTCCATGATGGAAAGATTGTCCACAAAACCGATGACTGTGAGCAGTACAGTGCCAAAGTGGAAAAAATCAAGCATTACATCCGGGAGGGACACATTTTTCAGACCGTACTTTCCCAGAGATGGACGATTGAGACGAAACAGGATGGGCTGACCCTTTACAAAGAATTGCGGGAACTGAACCCGTCTCCTTATTTATACTACTTCAACTTCGGAGAATTCGAGATTATTGGTTCCAGCCCGGAAATGATTGTGAAGCAAACCGAGGGACACATCAGTACCTGCCCCATCGCAGGCACCAGAAAACGGGGAAAGGATGCCCAGGAAGATGCATTACTCCGGGACGATTTGATCCAGGATGAAAAGGAGCGGGCAGAACATGTGATGTTGGTGGACTTGGCGAGAAACGATATGGGGCGTGTGGCAGAGTTCGGTTCTGTGAAAGTGACCCAGTTCATGCAGGTGCAGAATTATTCCCATGTGATGCACATTGTATCCCTGGTGGAGGGCAGAAAACAAGGAGAACGACATCCCCTGGACTTGGTGTCATCCTTCCTGCCAGCCGGAACCCTAAGCGGGGCACCGAAAATCCGGGCAATGGAAATTATCGACGAACTGGAAACGGTGCGGAGAGGCTTGTATGGTGGAGCCACCGGATACTTAGGATTTAACGGCAACATGGATTTCTGCATCACCATCCGCACCATGATTAAGAAAGGCGATAAGGTTTACTTACAGGCAGGCGCCGGCATCGTGGCAGACTCCGTAGGGGAGAAGGAATACGAGGAATGCTGTAACAAGGTGATGGCGTTGGCAAAGACACTGGTTACGGAGGAAAACTTATGATTCTGATGATTGATAACTACGATTCTTTTACCTATAACCTGGTGCAGTATTTTGGAATCTTCACACCGGACATCAAGGTGGCAAGAAATGACGAGATAACCATAGAAGAAATTGAAAACTGCAATCCGGAAAGCATCGTGCTTTCTCCGGGACCGAAAAGCCCGGCAGAGGCGGGCATCTGCATGGATGTGGTGAAACACTTTTATGATAAAAAGCCCATACTGGGAATCTGTCTGGGACACCAGAGCATCGGCGCCGCCTTTGGCGCGAAGGTCACTTACGCCAAAAGCCTTTATCACGGCAAGCAGAGCCGGATTCACCACGATGGCAGCAGTATTTTCCGGGGGATTCCCGATGACATCAAAGTGGCAAGGTATCATTCCCTGGCAGTGCAGGAAGAGGGACTTCCCAATTGCCTGGAGGTATTTGCCAGGACAGAGGACGGTGAGATTATGGCGATGCGCCACAGAGATTATCCGGTGGTCGGTTTACAGTTTCATCCCGAATCCATCTACACCGAGCATGGTAAGCGGATGATTGAAAATTTTGTCAATGGAAATGTATGAGGAAAGGAAACACTTACAATGATTTTAGATGAAATCGTAGCAGATAAAAGAAAACGGTTGGATGAGGCAAAGGCGGAGATTTCCGAGGGGGCGATGAAACAGCTTGCGGTAGCCTGTGAGCGGGAGAGCATTTCCTTTTATGAGGCGATGAAAAAGCCGGGACTTTCCATTATCGGAGAGTTTAAAAACGCCTCCCCCAGCCATGGTGGGATGGCAGATAAAATTTCCCTGGAAGAACGGATTGCACAGTACAACCAGTCGGTGGACGCCATTTCCTGCCTCACAGAGCAGGATCATTTCCGGGGAAGTGTGGATTACTTTAAACAGATTCGCCAGATGACACC
>CAKRNW010000201.1 GCA_934371505.1 uncultured Lachnospiraceae bacterium | reverse complement strand
TTGTAGACATATACTGCACATGCGCCGGAACCGTAACTTGCGTTCATATAGTTGCTGTGATGTCCAGGAGAGTTGTACCATGCATTGTGGATGGCTTCTGCTGTTCCAAGGAAGTGTGTCTCAATATTTTCACCGTAGCTGCCGTGACCGTTATGGGAGAAGTCCGTTACAATCTGCTGTGCTCTTGTACATGCGAAGTTATAAATGTTTTCGTCCCATACAAGGGTATTCAAGCCAGCGGCTGCACGTTCTGCATTTACGTATGTCCATACCCGCTCAGCAATGTCTCTGTAAAAGCCGTCGTCAGATTCTGTGTAATTTGATATAAAACTAGCTCTGTTGTCCACGTATCCAAGAAACTGCCAGGTATCTGTGCTGAAAATGGTTCCATCCTCGAATATTATGATATTCGGACCGTATTTTGCGTTGGCAGCGTCGATGGCAGCGTCGACGACAGGGATGCCAGTGTATGTGCTGGAATTTGTTTTTGTTCCAGTCTGTGCCTGAGCCGTTTTCGTGCTTGCAGCAGCCGCTACAGGCTCGTCTACTAGGTATTTATTGCTTACGAAGCCTTCCCCACCGTTATAGCTTATCCTATACCATCCGGTCTCGTTGCACTGTCCAGTGATAGCCACTTCCTGATTCTTGGATAGACTGCCCAGTCTGGTTCCGCCGGTGGATGGCAGGCTTCTTACATTGACAGCACTCTTTGCGTACATGGTCTTGCTCATATCCGTATAGGTGTACGCGATATTTACTGTTCCGGCGCTTTTGAAAGAAATGGTCTTTCCTTCCAGTTCCGCAGCCTTTGCAACAGGAGCCGCCGAGAGTGATAAAACAGCTGTCATCGCCACTGCCAGGAGTGTGATTCTTTTGTGTTTCATATTCCCGTTCCTCACTTTCTTAAATTTTTAGTCGGTAGTCCAGTAGTGTTCACCGTTATGCTCTACTCTAATGTCTTTTTTTCATGATTATTTTACCCCTTTCTAAGTTTTTTGCAAACATGTATTTATGAATAACTGATTGCTTACACTTGTATGACAGCTACTGTGTCAAAAAAGATTTAAAATGGGCAAAAATTTTTAATAATTCCAGAGACTCATTGATGGGATGCCATTCTATTTCCACCGGATAAGCCTTTGCAGCCTCGTTTAACGCGTCCTCCTGCTCCCAGGTGTAATAGCCTGTTTCTTCCTCACGCCACCAGTAAAGACCGGTATCAAATTCCATGCGCCCTATATAGGTATGGCTGTCTCCATTACTGGCACTTTTCGATATAATGAAGAACTCATTCATATCTTCATTCATTGTGACGAACACTCTGGAACCACCAACGGATGCCACACCTTCTGTGACCGGATACTGTTTTCCCTGTACCATAACCGGCATCTCTACATAATTGCCATCCACAATCGATTTCTTATAAGTGGCAATCATCCAGTAACTCATTCCGTTATAGGTAGTCTGGGAAGTATTTGCCCGAATCAGCAACTCCGGGATTCCATCTTTGTCCAAATCTATCAGCGCATATTCGAACTGTTCCCCTTCCTCAGTCAGATTGTCATAGATTTCTTTGTCAAATCCATATAATCCCACTTCACTGACGGTATTCAATGAGTGGTCTGGTATATGCTTTAAAATCATGCTGTAGGCATCCGTCCATCCCACTTCATCCTGAACCAACGTTTCCTCCGGTTCTGCTGATTCTTCTGTCTCTGGGATTGTTTCCGATACGATTTCCTCTGTTTCCTGTATGCTTTCCTCGTTGCTTTCTTCTATCCTTTCTACGCTTTCCTCCAGACTTTCTGTTTCTTCCTCGATGTTATCCACCGGAGCAGTTCGGTTATGATGAATAAATCCAGCTGCTGTCCCTGCTACCGCCACCGTCAGTACCGTCACTGCTACTACAGCCTTTCCTGCCGTGGTTGAAAGAAATGCTGCCTTTCGCGCCGCGGATGTGGCATCTCCTAATGCCTTTACCGTCTGCGGGGAATGAGGAGCCTGTCCATTGTTTAATAGGTTCCTGCCACATTCCGACAAAACAGCCTGTGTTGCCGGTTCTGCGGCAACAAAACCGCTCTCTTTTCTGAGCAGATACAGCAGTAACGGCAATGGCGCAATACTGTATAACTTGTACCCTTTCTTTTGCAGTTCCTCTGCCTTTTCTTTAATATTGTTTCTGCCGTAGCGCAGTCTGGATTTTACAGTCGCCTCTGAACAGCCAAGCTGTTCTGCGATTTCTTT
>CAKRNW010000200.1 GCA_934371505.1 uncultured Lachnospiraceae bacterium | reverse complement strand
GGGTTTTCTTCCCATAAAAATACCTCCAAAGTAGATTTTGGTTATTTACCTTGTCTACTTCAGAGGTATCATATCAAAATCTTGGGTGCTTTTTTCGTCTCCATTGCAATCTCCTTCCATCTATACTAAGATAAAGAAAAACAAAAGAGAAAAGGAGTATTGCTATGGCGGTTTACTACGACTCACAAGACAAAATTTTCACCCTGCACACAACGAACACCACCTACCAGATGAAGGTTGATTCCTACGGCTATCTGTTGCATCTGTATTACGGTGCGCGGACGATGAGCAACATGGAATATCTCCTGACCTATGTGGATAGAGGACTTTCCGGAAATCCCTACGCGGTGGGTATGGACAGAACCTACTCCCTGGATGCCCTGCCCCAGGAATATCCAACCCTGGGAACCGGTGACTACCGGGCACACGCACTCAACATTGCAGACGACAAGGGAACGGAATGTTGCAATCTGACCTTTCAGAGCTATGAAATCCGGAAGGGAAAATACAGCTTACCCGGACTTCCCGCAGTGTGGGCATCGGAGGAGGATGCAGAGACGCTGAAAATTACCCTCCGGGACGAAACCGGTATGGTGGAAGTGCAGCTTTTGTATGGCGTTCTGGAAAAAGCAGATATCATTACCAGAGCAGTCCTTATCAAAAATACCAGCAATGGAAAACTTACTATCAAAAAAGCGGCGGCAGCGGTATTGGACTTTGTCAGCGGCGATTTTGATGTCATCAGCTTTTATGGAAAACATAACATGGAGCGCATGCCCCAGCGCCAACCTCTGGTACATGGTAGATTTTCCGTGGGAAGTGGCAGAGGCACCTCCAGCCACCAGTACAATCCCGGTGTGATTCTGGCAGATAAAGAGACCACAGAGGATGCGGGAAGCTGCTATGGCATGCTCTTTTTATACAGCGGAAATTTCCTCTGCGAGGCAGAGAAAGACCAGTACGACCAGACCCGTTTCCTTATGGGGCTTGGCACGGAGCAGTTTGACTATCCCCTTGCTCCCGGCGGGGAGTTTGTGGTGCCGGAGACAGTGCTTTCCTATTCGGCAAAAGGCCTGTCCGGTTTGTCCCACCAGTACCATGCCTGCATCCGTGACCATGTGTGCCGTGGAAAATATGTCCATGCCATCCGCCCGGTGCTTATCAATAGCTGGGAGGCAGCTTACTTTGATTTTAACGGCGATACCATTGTGAATCTGGCAAAAGAGGCTGCAGCCCTGGGTATCGATATGGTGGTGATGGATGACGGCTGGTTTGGCAGGCGGAACGATGACAATTCTTCCCTGGGAGATTGGACCGTGAATGAGGAAAAGCTGGGTGGTACACTGGCACAGCTTATTGACCGGGTACATGGGGAAGGCATGAAATTTGGCATCTGGTTTGAGCCGGAAATGGTAAATGAGGACAGCGATTTGTACCGTGCCCATCCTGACTGGGCGATTCAGATTCCGGGACGGAAACCGGTGCGTTCCAGAAATCAGCTGGTGCTGGACTTTTCCAGAAAAGAAGTGCGGGATTCCATTTACGACCAGGTTTGTGCCGTGCTGGATCAGGGCGAAATCGACTATGTGAAATGGGATATGAACCGCAGCCTTGCGGATGTGTATGCAGGAAATGTTACTTATGACTATGTGCTGGGACTCTATGAATTTCTGGAAAAAATCGTGGTGCGCTACCCCAATCTGCTCATAGAGGGGTGCAGCAGCGGTGGTGGAAGATTTGACGCGGGCATGATGTATTACACCCCGCAGATTTGGTGCAGTGACAATACCGATGCCATCAACCGGGTAAAAATCCAGTATGGCACTTCCTTCTTTTATCCTGTTTCTGTGGTGGGAGCCCATGTGTCGGCGGTACCCAATCACCAGACGGGCAGAAGTGTGAGCCTGAACACCCGCGGCGTGGTGGCGATGGCAGGCACCTTTGGCTATGAGTTAAATCCGGGACTGTTAAGTGAAGAAGAAAAAGCGATGATAAAGCGTCAGGTTCAGACCTACAAAGAGTATGAAAGTCTGATTTGCGATGGAACCTATTATAGGCTTGCCAGCCCCTTTACGAAACCTTTTGCCGCATGGATGTCGGTATCCAAGGACAAACAGCAGGCATTGGTGAGCGTGGTTCGTCTGGAGGCAGAGGGTAACGCAGCCTCCATGTATGTGAAGTGTAAGGGTTTGAACCCGGATGCCATCTATCTGGATGAAAATACGGGAGCACTCTATGACGGTGCCGCTCTGATGACAGCCGGACTGGTGTTACCCAGGGCGAACAGCGAGTACGAGGCGTACCAGTTTG
>CAKRNW010000199.1 GCA_934371505.1 uncultured Lachnospiraceae bacterium | reverse complement strand
AAGACCGAATTCAGACCGTGCTGGATTCCTACAAGGCAGGTACCCTGGTTCCGGAAACCGTTTGCTGATGGAATTATGAAAAAATTTCTATGAATTAAAAAAGATGCCAGATTTTGGCATCTTTTTCTGTACTATTTTAAAATGAATTTCTGTATTGCCTCTGCTACTCCACCCTCATTGTTGTTCCGGGTGGTGATATAGTCTGCTTTTTCTTTTACTTTTGTATCACCGTTGCACATACACACGCCAACCCCTGCGGTCTCAATCATGGGGATATCATTTTCTGCATCCCCGCAGGCTACCGTGTCCTTTAAATCCACGTTCAGATATTCACAAAGGAACTGTACTGCCGCACCTTTCGATACGCCGTGGCGCACCATTTCCAGATATTCCTCACAGGAAAAGAAGGTGTCCGTCTCTCCTTTACAGGCTGCATCCACTTCCCTCTGCACCGTCTTTAAGATTCCTGTTTTATCAAAATCACTCATCAAAACCTTGGAAGGTTCAAAATCCAGCTGTTCAAAAAGTCCAGAAATCACCTTATAAGGTACATGAACCAGACTACAATACTTCTTTACCGATTCGTTTTCCTCCGGAGTAAGCACATGTGTGGCATCGTAAGTATGAATATGTACCCCATATTTCTTACATATCCGGTACGCTTCTTTCGCGCACCACACCGGAACGGTTTTGTCATAAATCAGTTTCCGGGTCTCGAATTCATAGACCTGCCCACCATTGTAGGCGATGCAGTAACAGCCCGGTTTGTCCAGTTCCAGCTGCTTTGCCTGCAATAAAGCACTGGAAAGCGATCTCCCAGTGGCGATAATCACCTTATGTCCCTGTTCCAGCATTTCTTTGACAGCCAATCTGTTTGCTTCCGGCACATTTTTATTGTCATCAAGAAAGGTTGCATCTAAATCCGTAAACAGTAATTTCATTTTACTCATTGCTGTAATCCTGCCAGATAGTTGATGAATTGCTGGGCGGTTCTGCCGGAAATTCCGCCGTGGGATAATTCCCATTTATTTGCCTCGGCACAGAGCTCCTGCTCCGACATCCGGATTCCCTGCTTTTTCGCCAGTTCCACTACGATACTGAAATATTCCTTCTGGGAAGGTTTGGAGTAATTGATGGTGACACCGAAACGGTGAACCAGGGACAGTTTCTCCTCCATGGTATCGGACTGGTGCATGCCGTTCTCATTATGCACATCATCCCGGTCACTCCAGTTCTCTTTGATGAGATGTCTGCGGTTACTGGTGGCATAAATCAGAATGTTTTCCGGTTTGGTTTCCACGCCGCCTTCAATCACCGCTTTCAGGAATTTATATTCAATCTCAAATTCCTCGAAGGACAGATCATCCATGTAAATGATAAACCGATAATTCCGGTTTTTAATCTGGGCAATCACGTTGGATAAATCTTTAAACTGATGCTTGTAAATTTCAATCATCCGCAGACCCTTGTCATAATATTCGTTGACAATTGCCTTGATACTGGTGGATTTACCGGTACCGCTGTCACCAAAAAGCAAGACATTATTGGCTTTTTTTCCTTCCACAAATGCCTCGGTATTTTCCCGCAGTTTCTTTTTCTGGATTTCGTAGCCCACCAGGTCGCATAATACCACCTGTTCCATATTATTAATTGCCATGAACTCCACAGGCCCACTCTCTTTATCCCGGATGCGGAACGCCTTATTCAAGCCAAACATGCCAACGCCATAGGCTTTATAAAAATCTGTCACTGCCAGGAAGAAATCCTCTGCGTTTTGGCCTTCCTCCAATCTCTCAGATAATGCCTGAACTTTTTCACTGACATTTTTGTTGTACATCATTTCTTTTTTGCCAATAGCACGATAATTGGAAATGGTGCGGAAACAGTCAATGCCCAGGGCATCTTCTAATGGTTTGAAATCATAGTGAAATAAATTATAAAACACCTGAAAATCGTTTTTTGCAAAAATATTGACACTGCCGTCGTTTGCCCCTACCTTTTCACAGGTCAGGCTGAAGGGATTTTCGTTGGTAATTAAAAGAAAGGTCAGATAGTTGTGCCACAGATTCTTATCAAAACCATAGTCTGTCGCCACCTCTAACAATTTGCGGATCTGGGTGTAAATATCCCGGATCAGTTCCGCGTCACTGCTCCCCGGTGTCTGACTGTCCGGGCGGGTATCAAAACGCCGGAAAATTTCTCCGATTTCATATAAAATTGTATGCTCCCGCAAAGAACCATACATCATTAGCTTTGCAATCTGATGGTACATTGTCGTTTCTCCTTTTCGTTCCCTTAAGTTTCTCACATTTTATCGCTTTCTCACT
>CAKRNW010000198.1 GCA_934371505.1 uncultured Lachnospiraceae bacterium | reverse complement strand
TGCAAGCAGGGAATACAGCAAAGTAAAGATAATGAAACCTGCGATTATGTAAGGCTTGGAACAGCATATGCTTTTCTTATTTTATCCCATGTGGCAAAAAAAGAAAATGAAGAGGCACAAGAATGGTTGGATAAGGCACTGGGAGAATCCTCCATGCCAGAAACAACGCGTGCATTTTTTTATCTGCTGGGAATACAAATTTACGGAGAAACGGATGACACTGCAAGATGTCGTGATTTTGTCAAACAATATTTAACGGAATATGAAAAACTAAGAAATGAAACAGATATTATTAGTAACGAAACCTCATTAGTGACGGGAACGGTGTTCCAACCTCAAAGGGCATTTCCAACATTACTTGTGGGCATGCCGGCATTGATACTGGCAGCAGATTATGAAATGGTGAAAAAAGCATTTTATACAGTTGACTGGCGGGACTCCCGCATGCTTGGGCAGGAAGAACAAGAAAGGAAGATTGTGGACGCTTGCTGCAGAATGGAATTTAATCCCCTGTGGAAAGAGATTTTGCAGACGATGGTGTCCAGAAAGGATGGAATGAATGAGATGTATTCTGTGTTCCTTGATTTGGAAACAGAATATGTGAAGGAACATAAGGTAGAGCGGCTTGATGCTATGCGACAGTTAATTGCTGGACTGGACTATCCGCATCGGTATATTTTGTGTACACGGATTGTATGGATGGTTCGCAACCAAACTGTAGATTCGGATAATCAGTTCAAAGAAAAACTGACAGCTTTATTTGAACAGCTTTTTAGAGAGTATCCGAAAGAAATTCTTGAAGTCAAGGAAGAAATCTGGAAAATTGCAGATGACTGGAAGATGAATCTTGAACCAATGTTCTTAAAAGTTGAATTTTCAATATGGAGGAGAAACTTGGATAAGTGGTTTATCGAGGCATCTCCAGAGGAAATGCAACAATGGCAGCATAGACTGGGAGTTTGGAAGAGCGCCTGGGATATACGATATGAGTTATTTGATATTAAGTGTATGGAGATGCAGTTACGTGATAGCAGTTCAGCGCTCTATAACATTGCACAGATAGAAGAAATATTTTGGAAGTGTGCAGACAAAATTCTAGCTACTTATCAACCATACTATTCAGATTCAGCATTTACAGATGAAGAAAAAGTACAACTTCTTCCCGATGAAATCCAATTTGCCCTTCAGCTCCGGACCCTCCGTCAGGCGAGAGAGCAGGGTTCAGACCGGGAGGTACTGGAGGCTTTGCGGGCATTAAATGACACTTACGAACCCATGAACGGTGTCATCGCCTACTATGCGAAACTCTACAGGGAGGAAGTCCACAACCGTAACGATGAGATGGCACAGCTTGCGGCTGGTTTGAAACGCAATGTCCGTATCTTAATAGGCGCCGGTAAACTCGATGATGCCAAAGCTGTCATTACCCAGCTGGAGCAGTTCATTCCCGGAGACGAGGAATTGCAGACATTTAAGGATGAGCTGCGGATGGAGTAAATAGGGCAGTAAAGTAACTACCAGAAGTCACAATGGGCATATCGTACGAATTCTTACGATTTTGCCCATTTGATCTCTCAAATACATGCCAAATCATTCCTTTTTCTGGGAAATATGAGTCACCATGGGCAAATAGCAACAGAATGACGATTTTTGCCAGGATGCAATACCTTGAACCTGGCAAAAACTCTGACTTCCCTTTAATTTTACCCATGGAGTTTACATAACATGTGACTAACTCCATGAATTTCTCTATTTTTCCAGCGGAACTGGGCAAAAAAGTGAAAAAGCTTGTTATATGCCCATCCGGGTAAAATCTCTCCACAGAACCTCTTGTTTCTTTTACTCAATCGAGTAGCAAATCCCCAAGGAGAAACTAAATGAAATTACCGGAGAACGATTATCAAATTCTCAAGTTGACGGCTTCCTTTTATAATGCGTATCCAAATGCATCGTGTAAAGAAATTTTAAAGAAAAGGCAACGGGCGTATAATTGTCTGCTGTTTCAAACACATTACAACTATTTTATTTGTATTCCCTATAGAACAGAGATTAGCCATCCATATGCCTTTCATTTTAAAACGACAGAGAGAGTGATGTAGATGAAATCTGTCTGCCATCTGTATTGCATACAGAGTTAAAATTGATTGAGGTACAGCTAGACAAAGACCTTACAGTTCATGTAAGCAGAAGTTTGATTTAGAATATTAAATAAGCCTAAAATCGACGTAAATCCATTGCCTGTGAATGCCGTGTTGGGTATAATAAAATTAAACACTTACAAATGATAAAATAATACTGGGGTACTGAAGCTGCTTTGCCCTGCTGTTAGAAGGAAAC
>CAKRNW010000197.1 GCA_934371505.1 uncultured Lachnospiraceae bacterium | reverse complement strand
TCTGCATCTCTTGCAATGTCAGCAACATTCAACATCTGTCCACATCTTGCAGCCACTGCTGTAATAAACTGTAAGAACTTTAAGGAATCTAGTATTAAAAAAACAAGTACATTTCGGCTATTATGAATTGTAAATCCAAATCAGCCGAAATATACTTGCCTTTGTTTTTTATCTCTTCTTATAAAGCACCAGCTCCGGGTTGGCTCCGCCTGCCTCATAGGTGCAAATCATAATAAAATCCATGTTTGCAAGCACGCCAAAACATCGGTCTCCGCCAAACTCGGATTCCAACTGGTTGCCTAAATATGTGGTCTCGTCATCCAGGAACTTCACGTTTCTGCCGTTGGGCAGCGGATATTCAAGGTTCACATATTTTCCGACAAGTGCATTTAACTTCTCGACCTTAGGCAAACCTTCTATATGAAGGTCATTGATTTCCGTCAAGAGCTGTTTCTTAAAAGCCTCAAACTGCCCATTGTCACTCAGTTCTTCATACCTTTTCCAATAATCCAGTTTCGGAAGAAGCTCCTTCATATATAACCGCGCCTGTTCCTCGGTGAATTTTTCGTTGACCATGTGTTTGACACAGACATCAATCAAGTCATCCATATCACTGTAGGTGTAAGTCCCATCGGCGTAGCACCATTTACAATAGTCCTCATTCAGTGTGCCATCGCTGTTATGGCTTATCATCCCATCATCCTCAAGGGGCATTCCACAGCACTGACAAATAAGCTGCCTCGGGGCACCCAGAAGTGTATTGATTGAAACAGCAAATTCCTTTGATAAAAGTTTTAACGTTTCCGTATTGGGAACTGTTTCGCCATTTTCCCACCGGGATACTGCCTGCCTTGTAACCATAACTTTTTCCGCTAATTCGTCCTGAGATAACCCCTTTTTCGTACGAAGTTCCAAAATAACATTTCTTGTTTCCATCGCATCTACCTCCATTATTGCTATCATAACAGAAAAGTATCGGGTGAAAAAGCAACTTGCTGTTTCCTCTGGGCAGACAGTCACGATGCCTAGTTATTTTCCAATTTTTCTTCCCATTCCGTTTCCTTAAAGCCAACAAGCACGAAATCGTCCCCCACCAACAGGGGTCTTTTTACCAACATTCCATCCGTGGCAAGAAGTGCATACTGCTCCTCCTCACTCATGCCCGGAAGTCTGTCTTTCAGTTTCATATCCTTATAAAGCAGTCCGCTGGTATTAAAGAACTTTTTAAGCGGGAGTCCACTTCTCTGATGCCATGCTTTCAGTTCCTCCACGGTAGGATTCTGCTCCTTGATTGGTCTCTCTGTGTACTCAATTTCATTCGCATCCAGCCACTTTTTTGCCTTCTGGCAAGTGGTACATTTTGCATAACATAAAAATTCCATCTATGATTCCTCTCTTTCTTCTAAATCACCACACCATTGCAGTGGTCTATTTCATGTTGGATAATCTGTGCTGTCCAGCCGGAATATTTTCCATGCTGTGGTTTAAAATTCTGGTCCAGGTAAGCCACTTCAATCTCCCGGTATCTTGTGCAAGGCCGCATGCCTGTCAGAGAAAGACATCCTTCCTCTGTGGGAAACGCCCCGGATTTCTTTGTAATGACCGGATTAATCATGGCAAATTGGAACAATTCTGCTGTAACCACGATAATGTTCTATCTTACGCCAATCATGTTTGCCGCCATTCCTACACAGCAGTCCAAATTTGCCCGTAGTGTATCCAGCAAATCAATGACGACCTGTCTGTCCGCCTCCGTTGCATCCACTGATTTCTGCGCCAGAAACAATGGGTCACGCACGATCTTTTTTATCATCAGCTCCACCCCTTCCAGATTTCCGGTTGATAGCCAAGGGTGGACTGCTTTCCATTTCTGACCACCGGTGTCTTAATTACCTGAGGATTTTCCAGAATTTTTTCAAGTTTATCCTCGTCTGCTATATACTGGATGAGAGCAAGCGTATCTTTATCCCTGCCTTCCCAGTTAACCATATTTTCGATACCACCATTTGCCTGGGCAACAGAAGTAAATTCGCCCTTGCTCATGCCCTTTTCCTTCATGTCAATAAACTGGTACTTGATTCCCCGTTCCTTGAAAAAGCGCTCCGCTTTCCTGGTGTCATTGCACTTTTTTGTGCCAAATATCTGTATGTTCATGTCCGTATTCCTTTATGATTCTCCTCCGCTAAAATATTGCAAAGCTATCGTCACAATGTGGGCAATGTTCTTGTCGCCCGCATATTTCCCAGAGTCTGCAAAATCCTCTGTGAGTGGCATCCATATCAGCGGATTCTTTTCCTCAATTAACTCTACTTCATCCTGAAGTTGTCCCACATATAGTTCCAGGACAAATTT
>CAKRNW010000196.1 GCA_934371505.1 uncultured Lachnospiraceae bacterium | reverse complement strand
ACCGTAATAGTGCCGTCCTCCGGGCCTGGACAATCCTTCTGGCGCTTTTCACGCCGATTCCCGGCACCCGCAGGAGTACCTGGTAGTCCGCCCGGTTCACCTCCACCGGGAAATATTGAAGATTCCGCACTGCCCAGTCCTCCTTGGGGTCGAGAAGCACATTTAAATTGGGGTGGGACTCGTCCAGAATTTCCGATGCCTTAAAACCATAAAACCGCAGCAGCCAGTCCGCCTGGTACAGCCGGTGTTCCCGCAAAAGAGGGGGACCTGATGTGGTGGCAGGAAGGTTTCTGTCCTCATTCACATTCACAAAGGCAGAATAAAAGACCCGCTTTAGTCCAAACTGGCGGTACAGTCCCTCTGTCACCTGTAAAAGCTGGTTGTCCGTCTCCGGGGTGGCTCCAATAATCATCTGGGTAGACTGTCCCGCATTCACAAACCGGGGTGCATGGCGGTATACCGTCAGTTCATTCTTCGACTGCTCGATGCCGTTCTGAATCTGCCGCATAGGAGACAGAATCATCTTCCGGTTTTTATTCGGCGCCGCCAGCCGCAGTCCCTGGGCGGTGGGCAGCTCCAGGTTGATGCTCATCCGGTCTGCCAGAAAGCCAATCTGCTGTACCAGCCAGGGGTCTGCTCCCGGTATGGCTTTCACATGGATATAGCCCAGGAAATGGTATTCGTTCCGCAGCTTGTACAGGGTCTGATACAGAAGTTCCATGGTGTAAGTGGGATTCTCCAGAATCCCGGAGCTTAAAAACAGTCCTTCGATATAATTCCTGCGATAAAATTCCATGGTGAGTTTACAGACCTCATCCGGTGTGAAGGAGGCTCTGGGCACATCATTGCTCTTCCGGTTCAGGCAATACCTGCAGTCATAGATACATTCATTGGTAAATAGAATCTTTAACAAGGAAATACAGCGCCCATCGGAACTAAAGGAGTGACAGATGCCGGCGGTGCGGGCATTCCCCATGCCTCCGGGCACTTTGGCGTGAACACCGTCCTTTGTCCCTGTTCTGTCTGTCCCGCTGGAGGTGCAGGCCACATCGTACCTGGCAGCGGAGGAGAGAATCTGTAATTTTTCCATCAATGACATTTGTTGTGTCAGTTTCATAAAAATACCCCGAACGTGTGTTTGTACTTATCGTACATCTGTTCGGGGTTTCTTGCAAGTATTTCTTTAGTACTATTTTTTCTTCTTGCCCTTGGAATCGGAATCCTTGCTCTTTTTCTTGGAATCCTTGTCCTTGACTTTCTCTTTGGCGTTGTCCCGCTCCCGCTGTTTCTCCTTCTCCAGCTTGCGGTACTGTTTGTAACCGTCAATATCATAGCGCTGCTGATAGATGTCATACAGCTGGCTGTACTCTCCGCCTTCCACTTCCCGGATGCCCTTTAAGTATTTGTGGGTATCAAAATCCGCGGAAGTAGTTTCAATCATGGCAACTGCCACGTTGGAACAATGGGCGCTGATTCTCTCAAAATCAGTCAATATATTATTGAAGGCAAAGCCCTGTTTCATTTCGCATTTTCCGGCACGGAGACGGGCGATATGACGGCTCTTCAACTCATTGCAGAGGATACCGATGAGTTCCCGCAAGGGCTCGACTTTTACTGCGGTTTCCAGGTTATCCTCACAGAATCCGTTGACGGTTAAGTCCAGGATTTCCCGGACGGCTCCCCCCAGTACGCTCAACTCATAATACGCTTCATCAGAGAAAGAGATCTTCTTCTCATGTAACTCATTAGCGGCATTTGCCAGGTTCAATGCATGGTCACCCAGACGCTCGAAGTCACTGATGGTATGCAGGAACACGGAAACCTCCTTGGTCTGGTTTTCTGTCAAAGGCTTTCCGGTGAGCTGCATCAGATAAGTGCCCAGCTTGTCCTCGTATTTATCAATGATATTTTCCTTTTCCTGTACCTTATGATAGTCCTCCTCGGTATAGGCACTTAGCAGTCCCATGGAGCGCATGATGCTCTTTCTCGCCATCCGTGCCATACCATTGATGGCAGTGTGGCTCTGGTTAATGGCCAGTGCAGGATAAGCCAGGAAACGTTCCTCCAGCAAATCGAAATCTGCCTGCTCCGCTTTGTCCTCTGCAGTGTCTCTGACCAGAGTGAATACCAGCTTCTCGATGAGTTTGATAAAAGGGAACAGAATCATAACCGTTGCCAGACGGAATACGGAGTTCAAGATAGCGATGCCCACCGGTGTCATCACTGTGTCCAGGAACGTAAAATGGACAATGGCGTTTACCGTATAGAAGGCAATGGACCAGAATATCATGCCGAACAGGTCATTCATCAGATAGATTAAAGCGGTACGTTTACCGTTTTTGTTGGTTCCTATGGA
>CAKRNW010000195.1 GCA_934371505.1 uncultured Lachnospiraceae bacterium | reverse complement strand
GGAGGAAAATCCTATGAGCGACAAACAAAAAAAGATGCTGACAAGAATTATCATATCCCTGGTATTGTTTCTGGGATTGATGATAGCGGAGCATACCGGTAAGCTGGATCTGCTGCCGGGAATTGTAACTCTATTGATTTATGTGGCGGTTTATGCTTTGATTGGCTACGATATCGTGTGGAAGGCACTGCGAAATATCAGTCATGGACAGATTTTCGATGAAAACTTTCTCATGATGGTTGCCACTTTGGGAGCATTCGGCGTGAAGGAGTATTCCGAGGCAGTTGCCGTTATGCTCTTTTATCAGGTGGGTGAATTATTCCAGGGATATGCGGTGGGAAAATCCAGACAGTCCATCGCAGCCATGATGGATATCTGCCCTCAGTATGCCAATATTGAGGAAGATGGCAGCCTGGTTCAGGTAGATCCGGATGATGTGGAAATCGGAACGGTGATCGTAGTTAAACCCGGTGAACGCATCCCTTTGGATGGTGTGGTTGTGGAAGGTACTTCCATGGTGGATACCGCCGCACTGACCGGTGAGTCCGTACCCCGTAAGGCTCAGACAGGTGATGACATCATCAGTGGCTGCGTCAACGGAAGCGGCACTTTGAAGGTGAAAGTAACCAAGGCATTCGAGGATTCCACTGTGTCCAAAATCCTGGAGCTGGTGGAAAACGCTACCAGCAAAAAGGCGAAGGTGGAGAACTTTATTACCCGTTTTGCCAAGTATTATACCCCGGTAGTAACCATTGCGGCTGTTATCCTGGCTATTGTTCCGCCTCTTATTCTTGGCGGCGGCTTTGCACAATGGATTCAGCGTGCCTGCATTTTCCTGGTAATCTCCTGCCCCTGTGCATTGGTAATTTCCGTTCCCATGGGCTTCTTCGGAGGAATCGGAGCGGCTTCCCGCATCGGTGTACTGGTGAAGGGTTCCAACTATCTGGAGGCTGTGGCCGAGATGGATACCATTGTTTTTGACAAGACAGGGACTCTCACCAAGGGTGAATTCAAGGTTTCTGATGTAAAAGCTACAGGTGATGTGACGGATGCAGAACTGTTGGAACTGGCTGCACTGGGAGAGGGATACTCCAATCACCCCATTGCGGAATCCATCCGCACCGCCTACGGCAAAGCACTGGATATGGACAGAGTGAACGAAAGCGAGGAAATCGCCGGTTACGGTATCCATGCCCAGATTGATGGCAGCGATGTTTATCTGGGCAATGCCAAGCTGATGAAAAAGCAGAACATCGCTTACGAAGAAAATAGCAATATTGGCACTGTGATTTATGTGGCAAAGAATGGAAAATTTGCAGGTTCCATTGTGATTTCCGATGCGATCAAGGATGGTGCCAGGGATGCGATCCACGACATGAAGGCAGTGGGTGTGAAAAAGTGTGTGATGCTGACTGGTGACCGCAAAGAGGTAGCGGAGGCAGTGGCCAAAGAACTGGGACTGGATGAGGTTCATGCAGAACTTCTCCCCGGTGATAAGGTAAGCCAGGTGGAACAGCTGCTGCAGGAGAAAAATGAGAAATTCCGCCTTGCCTTTGTGGGAGATGGAATCAACGATGCGCCGGTACTTACCAGAGCAGATATCGGTATCGCCATGGGAAGTATGGGTTCCGATGCGGCAATCGAGGCAGCAGATATCGTACTGATGGATGACGATGTGAGAAAGATTGCTTCCATCGTAAAGATCTCCCGTAAGACATTGCGTATCGTGAGACAAAACGTGGTATTTGCCCTTTCTGTAAAGGCAATCGTGCTGATTCTGGGTGCCCTGGGGCTGGCAAGTATGTGGGCAGCCGTGTTTGCCGATGTGGGAGTATCCGTACTGGCAATCTTAAATTCCATGCGTACTCTGCAGGAGAAATAATAAAAATCGGATATGGGGAATCATGTTGTTCAGAGCGTACCGGATGCCCTTGACATGCAATGGAATCCATGCTGACTTAGACAACGGGCTGAACAGCAAGAAGTAAATCAGCATAAGCGAATGATCCATTTACGCTTTTTAAAGATAATGAACGATACAGCATGCCTGAATAATTCCTCTGTGGTAAGCAATGCATATACACCAACAATTCCCCACTTGAATACATATGCTGCAAGCAGACGTACAAAATCCCTGTGAAGGCTATAAAATCAAAGCGTTCACAAATTCTTCACAAAATAATTAGCACTCACATATTGATAATGGAAGTCGGTTTTTGTCCTGTCTTGTGTATCCAGAAAGTGTCTATTTTACAGGCTTTCCGGGGCATCAGTCATTTTATCTGGTATTGTAAAGCAGTGTCAGATTTGTCGTAAATGTCGTAAATTTGTGGTCAAAAAATGATGAGAAATGGAGAG
>CAKRNW010000194.1 GCA_934371505.1 uncultured Lachnospiraceae bacterium | reverse complement strand
AATTTGAGTATGATATTCACTCCCTTGTAAAAGCATTTTATCCTGCAGAGGATGTGAAAGTGGTAGTGGGAGAGACGGAGGATGTGAACTTTCGTCTCCTCTTTTTGTCTGATGGAATCCAGTTTGAACAGACGGAAACGGGACGAGTCTGGAGCCGGACTGCCAAGACGGAGATAGAAAACCAGGCCGACAAGGACGAACTGAAGAACCAGGTCAAGTTGTTGATTTACAAAGCGCTATCAGAGGTGACAGAAAAACAGCTCCCCTGGGGAACTTTGACGGGAATCCGTCCCACAAAGATTGCCACGGCTATGCTGGAACAAGGAAAATCCGAGGAGGAAATCCGGGCATTTATGAGGGAAAAATACCTAGTCAGCCCGGAAAAACAGGAACTGAGCATTGAGATTGCCCACCGGGAGGAAAAACTGTTGTCCTCTTTACATGGAGTGAAGGGCTACAGTGTCTATATCGGTATCCCTTTCTGCCCCACCACCTGTCTGTATTGTTCCTTTACCTCTTACCCTATCGCCGCATGGCGTGACCGGGTGGGGAAGTATCTGGATGCATTGGATAAGGAAATCGATTTTGTGGCAGAGAACAATGCTGACGACATCTTGGACACGGTTTACATCGGCGGTGGAACCCCTTCTACCTTAAATGCAGAGCAGTTGGAACGACTGTTACACAAGATTGTGACTACACTGCCCATGGAACAGGTATCTGAATTTACCGTGGAGGCGGGGAGAGCTGACAGTATCACCAGAGACAAACTGGAGGTACTGAAAAAGTATGGTGTCACCAGAATTTCCGTAAATCCCCAGACCATGAACCAGATTACCCTGGATCGTATCGGAAGACGGCATACGGTGGAACAGGTGCTGGAAGCTTTCCACATGGCCCGGGAGCTGGGATTTGACAACATCAATATGGACATGATTCTGGGTCTTCCGGGAGAGGGTGTGGAGGAAGTGAAACACACCATGGAAGTGATAAAGGAGTTAAAGCCAGACAGTCTTACGGTTCATTCCCTGGCAATCAAACGTGCTTCTAAGCTTGCGCAGTGGATTCGGGAAAATGGAATGGAGGAACTGCACAATACCGACGAAACCATGGCAATCGCAGAGAAAACCGCAAGAGAGATTGGACTGGTTCCCTACTATCTGTACCGCCAGAAAAACATGTCCGGCAATTTTGAGAATGTGGGTTATGCAGCCCCGGGAAAATTTGGCGTGTATAATGTGCTTATTATGGAGGAGAAACAGACCATTGTTGCCCTTGGCGCAGGTTCGATCACCAAGCGGGTTTATCTGGGCGGGCGCATTGAACGCTGCGAAAATGTCAAAGATATCGAGCAATACCTGAGCAGAATTGATGAAATGATTGAACGGAAGCGGGAACTTTTCCGGGAGGAGTAGGACGGAAACAGAAGATGATGGATCAGCTGGAACAGATGGAGATGCATAGGAAACTGAGTGCGGAGCGTCAGCTTTTGGATGTGCTTTGCAGAGATTATACGGCAGTCTATTTTGCAAACTTAAAAGAAGATATGGCGGAGCCGTTAAAGATTGCACTGAATGCCAACGCGACACAGATTGCCAGAATACAGGTGCGTAAACAGATCGGTTATACGCAAAACGTAAAAAACTATTGTGAATGCTATGTGAAGGAATCACAGAAAAAAGAATTTTTGCGGGTGATGGATAACGAACATCTTTTGCAGGAACTGGAAAAGACAGAACGTTTTGTCTACCGCTATGAAAGTATTCCAAACAAGGCAGGACACCGTTATTTTGAAGTGCAGGTAATGCGGGTCAGCGAACCGGATTTTGACGGAAATGTTATGGTGGCATTTCATCATATTGATGACATTATTACCAAAGAACAGAAATATGAGTTGGAATTAGAGAAAACCGCATATTCGGATGCGCTGACGCAATTAGGAAACCGTGCGTTGTTTACCAGGGATCTGATAAGCCTTGAGCAGGATCAAAGTGCGTCCTGTGTCGTAGCAGATGTGAACAATTTAAAACCCTGCAATGATCGATATGGACACAAGGCAGGAGATGCTATGCTGGCAGATGCAGCAGATTGTATCCAAAAGGCATTTGAAAGGATTGGAACATGTTATCGCATTGGCGGCGATGAATTTTGTGTTCTGATCAGGGACGGAAATGAGAAAGAAATTCTTGGAACAATAGAGCGATTGCAGACACTGATCGCAGATAAAAACCTGCACAGAAATATGCCCTTGTCTTTAGCCTGTGGCTATGCCGTACGGGAAAACCTCAATGAGAGCATGGAACAGGTTTTCAACCGAAGTGATGAGATGATGTATGATGTCAAATATCGGATGAAAAAGGAATTTCCTGT
>CAKRNW010000193.1 GCA_934371505.1 uncultured Lachnospiraceae bacterium | reverse complement strand
GGATTCTTACATTCCAAAAGAAGAATCAAGAAACTCGTTATCCTCCGGCTCATCATCAGCCAAAGCTTCTTGTCGAGATATGCCCGAATCTTTATCTGTTCCCTCTGGTTTGGTTTTTCCTCCTCAAGCACCAAATATATAGCATCCATATCCAGCTCACCTCTCTGGCTCATTCGTTTCATCCGGTTTGCCTGTGACAAGGATGGTGTGCATTGCTCCAAATCCATTACTGCATGAAGCTCATACTGTTCTTCCTCTGACAGATAGGATAATTCCACACCAATCGTAAACGCTATCTTTCCCTCATCCACCATAGCAAGTATCTTGGGAATGAGATTTGTCAGCCTAATATACCTCTTTATTTGTGCTACACTTTCTCCGACCTGCCTTGCAAGAAGTTCGTTGCTGTTCATCATGGAATGCTCTTCAACAACTTCATTAGCTCTATTCCCCGAATTATCCGCTCTGCCATTTCCTTCTGTGTCACACTTCGGTCCAATTTGAGCTGAAGTTACATGATTTGCTTCATTATCCGCCAGCACTTCTGCACCATCATCTAATGATGAAACCTCCGGTAACCGCTTTCCCTGGTGCTTCATGGCATCAAGCTTCATCTTATACGCAAATGCTTTCTCACTTGGCTTCAGATTCTCTCTATGCAGGTTAGAGTCAACCATTGCCACAATTGCCTGATCATCATCCAGTTCTCTAATCACAACCGGAACCTTAATCTCTCCTGCCCATACAGCAGCTTCCTTTCGCCTGTGACCGGATATTATCTCATATCCATCCCTATAAGGATTCGTCCTTACCAGAAGTGGCACAATCACTCCTTCTTTCTCAATACTTTTCACCAGCTCGCATAATTCCGTATTTACCTCTACCTTAAACGGATGATTCTTAAAATCATGCAACTGATTTATCTCCACATTCCGTATCGGCTCCATAAAATCGCCTTTCTCGAATAAATCGAATTCATCTTCCCTGAAGTCCATCTGATATAATGAACTTCAGATATAAAGAAAGACCGCTCACTTTCAATTTTTCTTGAAAATGAACGGTCTTTCACGCTTCTGTTATTTAGTTGAATGATGATGATATTACTTTCTCTTTGATGTGTTTCCGAAGCCGCAGTCCAATACGACTGAGACATTCACACCGTCTGAAATTGCCTTTTTGTATGTTTTTCGATCACTCTGGTCAAACCTGAAAAACCTCTCAAAGTGCCTAAAATCAAGGATTTTTACAAATCTGTCCGATGTAGTGCAACTATTGTCTCCACATGCACCGTCTGCCCAAACTGGTCCACAGGGCGGACTTTTTGCAGTTCATAGCCGCCATCGCAGAGAATCCGCAGGTCTCTGGCGAGGGTGGCGGAGTCGCAGCTGACATAGACGATGCGCTCCGGCGCCATGCGGAGCATGGTGTCCAGACAGAGGGCATCGCAGCCCTTCCGGGGCGGATCCACCACAATCACATCTGGATGGCGCATCTCTTCATTTCCCTTGTCTTCCTTATGATAAAAATCCGTGAGAATATCTTCCGCTTTTCCCACGAAAAATTCCGCATTGGTGATACCGTTGTCGGTAGCGTTGCGGCGGGCATCCTGGATTGCCTGGGACACAATCTCCACGCCATAAACCTGTTTCGCACGACGGGCAAGAAAAAGTGAGATGGTACCGATTCCGCAGTACAAATCCCAGACGGTTTCTTTCCCGGTGAGTCCCGCATATTCCAGTGCCAGACTATAGAGTTTTTCTGTCTGGACTGGATTTACCTGATAAAAGGACTGGGGGGAAATATGGTAAGTGACCGCATCCTTCTCATGGGCGAGGGAAAATCCCACCGTTTCCCGCATATGGATCGTGTCCTCGATGGTGTCGCTTCCCCAGATGGTATGGGTTTCTTTTCCCAGTACCACATTGGTTTTCTCCCGGTTTATGTTCACGCTGATGCTGGTCATGCCGGGAATCCCGGTCAGGCGGTCAATCAGCTCCTGCTGTCCTGGCAGCCACTGTTTTTTCTCCCTGTCCTGAGCCGGTGTGTTGATAATAAGACAGACCATAAGCTGCCCGGAGGTAAAACCCTTGCGGATCAGGATATGGCGCACCAGTCCTTTTCCTGTGGTTTCCTCGTAGGCACTGACTTTGCAGGTACGCATATAGTCCAGCACCGTTTCCAGAATTTCTTTATTTTCGGTTACGCCCAGGGCACAGTCCGTGTTGGCGATAATATCATGGGTGCGTCCGGCATAAAATCCGGTGACCAGCTTTCCCTGACGGTCTGTTCCCACGGGAAAGAGGGCCTTATTGCGGTAGTGATAAGGCTCCTCCATTCCCACCACCGGCTCCATGACCTTGTCCACTTCCTCCGGGGTAAA
>CAKRNW010000192.1 GCA_934371505.1 uncultured Lachnospiraceae bacterium | reverse complement strand
GCCACCGTCACAGACATCTTTTTTTCTTTTAAGAGAGCAGCCAGCGTCTCTTCTACCTGTTCCATTATTTCTGTTCCTTCAATACATTCTTATTTTTCATCAGATAATCCACCAGGGATACCACGGTGAGAATCAGTGCAATCCACATAATAATATTGGTAAGAACACCATACCAGGCAAATTTTTCTGACAAATCCAAAAGCATCAGACATACCATCACCATCTGGAAGGTGGTTTTGAATTTGCCCCAGTAGCTGGCGGCAATGACTACACCGTTGTCGGAGGCCACCAGACGGAAGCCGCTGATAATGAACTCACGGCTGATGATCACAATGACCACCCATGCAGGGATTCTGCCCATCTCCACCAGGGCAATCATGGCTGCACTGACTAACAGTTTGTCTGCCAGAGGGTCCATAAATTTGCCAAAGTCCGTTACCAGATTGTATTTTCTGGCAATTTTGCCATCGATTAAGTCGGTAAGGCTTGCCACAATAAAGATTGCCAGTGCGATGCCTCCATAGAGCAGGCTGTTGTCGCCAAACCAGCCAGCCTCGCCGCCCAGTAATACCACTACAAAAGGAACAATTAAAATCACACGAAAAATCGTCAGCTTATTCGGTAAATTCATCGTCTAATTCTCCTATCAAATCATATTCGTTGGAACCGGTTATCACTACCCGCACAAAATCACCGGTCATTAACTGTTTCTCGGTTCTTAAAAAGAGCAATCCGTCCACGCCGGGAGCATCCATATAGGTACGGGCCACATAGACATCATCCTCTGCCACTTTGCCCTCAATCATGGCAAGCAGTCTGCGTCCCACCATGTTTTCCGCTTTTTCAAAGGCGATTTCCTGCTGTAATTCCATCAGTTCATCCCGGCGGAAATTCTTTACCTCATCCGGCACCTGGTCTGCCATGGTGGCTGCGGGAGTGTCCTCCTCTGCAGAATAAGGGAAAACGCCCAGCCGTTCAAATTCCATCTCGTTGACAAAACGGTAGAGTTCCTCAAAATCCTCCTGAGTCTCTCCGGGAAAACCACTGATCAGTGTGGTGCGGAGTGCAATGTCCGGGATTTCTTTTCTCAGATAAGCAATGGTCTGGCGGAGCTGTTCCTCACTGGTTTTCCGTCCCATGCGGTGCAATACATTGTCCGAGGCATGCTGGATGGGAATATCCAGATAATGACATACCTTGGAGGAATCCCGGATGGCTTTCACCAGTTCTTCGTTGATTTCCTCCGGGTAGCAGTACAGAATCCGAATCCACACCAGTCCCGGAATGGATTCCAGCTTTTGTAACAGCTCCGGCAGGGCTTTTCTTCCATAGAGGTCGGTGCCGTAAAGTGTGGTCTCCTGGGCTACCAGAATCAGCTCCTTCACCCCGTTCTCCGCCAGTTTCTGTGCCTCCTCCACCAGCTTTTCCATGGGGATGCTGCGGTAGTCGCCACGCACCTTGGGGATAATGCAATAAGTACAGTGCTTGTCACAGCCTTCGGCAATTTTCAGATAAGCATAATGACCACCGGTGGTCACCACCCGTCTGCCCTCTGCCAGGGGCAGGGTGTCCAGTGCCCCCAGATAGCAGCCGGTGTTTCCCTCTACCGCCTGTTCCAGCGCCTCCACAATTTTGTCCGTTGCCATGGTTCCCAGCACCTCGTCCACTTCCGGGATTTCCTTCTGGATTTCCTCCCGGTAGCGCTGTGCCAGACAGCCGCATACCAGCAAAGCTTTAATCTGACCGGACTTTTTCAGTTCTGCCATCTCCAGAATGTTCTGGATACTTTCCTCTTTGGCATCCCCGATGAAACAGCAGCTATTTACCACCACTGCGTCCGCGTCCTCCTCCGAGTCCGTAAAGCTGTGACCATGTTCCAAAAGCTGTCCCAGCATTTTCTCGGTATCTACCAGATTTTTGTCACAGCCAAGTGATATAAACAATACTTTCATAATATTTTCTTTCTAACACAAAGAGCCCGGTTTTCCCGGACTCCTGACTTTTACTGTTCCTGTGTCTCCTCTGCGGGCTCCTCATCGTTCAGAATTTTAATTTTGCCCTGGTTTAACTCCTCCACTGCGATGGAAAGGGGTTTTTTACCCTTTGCACCGGAAATCATGGGGGCATCCCCTGCAATCAGCTGTCTTGCTCTTTTGGAAGTCGCCATAACGATGGAATAACGGCTGCTTACTACCGGCTCTTCACCTTCCTCTACTGCGCTGTTAACTACCTTCATCAGGTCTGAATAAGATGGATGTAACATTAGTTCTCTCCTTTCACAAGTGAGGATAATTCTCCTCGTACCAATTCTATAAACTCACGATTCCGGACTGCTGCATTGGCAGAGGCAGCGACAATCGCTTTCACTTCCTCCACGCAGGTGTCCAGATCGTCATTCACAACAATATAATCGTACTGCTCAATTCCCTGGGATTCCTCCACGGCTCTCGCCAT
>CAKRNW010000191.1 GCA_934371505.1 uncultured Lachnospiraceae bacterium | reverse complement strand
GAAGTTATCCGTTAAGAAAGCCGCTGAAAATGCTGTTGCATTTTCAGCGGCTTTCTTTATCTTACATCTTTATTGACAGTCTTTTTTACACCTCAAAATTAACACCGGTATTCTTCGGCTCGTCATCGGCAAAAACATAATCTTTGCCGGGAAGGATGGCATTTAAGAGGATACCAACCAGAGAACCAACAGCCAGACCGCTAAGGGATACGTTAGCGCCTCCTACATGGAAACTGATGGCGCCTGCTGCGCTGTAGGTGATACCGATGGACAGTACCAGAATGAGCGCTGCAATGATAACGTTACGGCTCTTGCTGAAGTCTACCTGGTTCTCAACCACGTTGCGGACACCGACTGCGGAAATCATACCGTACAGTACCAGGGAAACACCGCCGGTGGTTGCTCCGGGCATGCATCCGATGATGGCTGCAATCTTCGGAGAGAACGAGAAAATCATGGAAAACAGTGCTGCCAGACGGATAACGCGGGGGTCATAAACCTTGGTCAGGGACAGTACACCGGTGTTCTCACCGTAGGTGGTGTTGGCAGGTGCGCCAAACAGTGCTGCTAACATGGTGGCAAGACCGTCTCCCAGCAGCGTACGGTGTAAACCGGGGTCTTTGATATAGTTTCTTCCAACGGTGGAAGAAATAGCGGAAATATCACCAATATGCTCTACGATAGTTGCAAGAGAAATCGGGATGATAGTGATTGCTGCGGTTGCCAGAAGTGCCCAGTCGGGATTCTGGAATACAGAAAATACCGTATCGCTGAATTTTACCGGCAGGCCGATCCATGCGGCGTCGTGGATCTTCTGGAAATCCACACCACCATTTTCAACAGTGATCAGTCCTGCTGCAGTGCAGACTGCTGCTACCACATAGGAAGAAATTACGCCCAGGATAATGGGGATAATCTTTACCATTCCTTTCCCCCAGATGTTGCAGACTACAATCACTACGATAGCAACCATGGCAATCCACCAGTTTGCAGAACAGCTGTTGATTGCTGACTGGGAAAGGGAAAGACCGATAGCGATAATGATAGGGCCGGTTACAATCGGGGGGAAATATTTCATAACCTTGCTGGAACCAAAAACTTTGATAAGACCTGCAAGAATGAGATAAATAAGACCTGCACAGGCAACACCGAAGCATGCGTAAGGAAGCATTTCCTTGTTAGGCTGCCCGTCAATCATGGGAGCAACGGCTGCATAGCCGCCGATAAATGCAAAAGAGGAACCTAAAAATGCGGGAACCTTTCTCTTGGTGATCAAGTGGAATAACAGGGTTCCTAAGCCTGCAAATAACAGGGTTGCGGAAACACTAAGTCCGGTCAGTGCCGGTACGAGAATCGTCGCACCAAACATGGCGAACATGTGCTGGATACCAAGAATAATCATCTTGGAAGTACCCAGTTTCGTGGCATCGTAAATGGGTTCGGCGCCAATCGTGGTTTTTTCTTTACTCATTTCTCTCCTCCATCATTAGAATGTTATTTTTGCTGTTGGTATTTTACCACGCTTCCCCTGTCCCGACAAGAAAATCCCGTCTTTTTCCATAGAATTTTTCCGTAGAATTAAGCTGTGAAAGAAATACCGCTCCGATACACTGGTCTTATGCGCTTACAGAGAGGTGGAAACGGATGAAAGAGAAACTCCAGGGTGGTTATCCCGCCGATGCTCCCTGCAAGATGGACAAATAGGAATTATTGTGCTAACAGTTTTTCACAGACTGCCAGATATTCCATGATTTCCTCGTAGAGCATTTCCGGATTGTAGGAGCCTTCCCTCATATGTTCCGACATCAAGCCATCGATGGTATATTTGATCATTTTGGCAACCTTATGTCCGGACTGCTCATCAGGAAATTGTTGATAATCCGCCTGAGCATAGATCTGTTCAATCGTATCCTGATAGGCATCACGCTTTACTTCCGTGGCAAGGAGTGCTTCACTCACATTCTCCGACACCGCGGTGTTTAAGAACTGCTGCATATAAGGATAACCCCGGAGCACCTGAAGCTTGGCGTTCTCCATACCTCTTGCAATGGCAAATAAATTGGTTTCTCCCTTATCCACCGCTGCTGCCAGTTCCATAGTCATATAACGGACACTGTAATCGTAAAGAAAAGAATACAGACCGATTTTGTTTTCAAAGTAATGAAACAAAAGCCCCTTACTGATTCCGGCCTCTGCTACAATCTCATCTGTACTCGCTTTTTTATACCCGCAGGTGGCAAACACCTTCAAACCGGCATTCATCATCCGATCCTGTTTTTCTTTCTTCAAGTCAAAAAATTTTGCATTCATAGTCTATCTTTCATATTTAGTATTTTTTCCCCGAGGCTCATTATTATGTTGCTGTTCACTCGTACTTCGTTCCAGCAGCGATTCGCAGACTCATTTTAATTTTTGCTCCGCAAAAGGAGTCTGCTCACACTTGAGTCACTTTCTTACGCACCTGA
>CAKRNW010000190.1 GCA_934371505.1 uncultured Lachnospiraceae bacterium | reverse complement strand
GAGGACGCGGTTTATATCGGCGACTCCGAGGTGGACAAGGCGACAGCGGACAACTCCGGCTTAAACTGCATCTCCGTCACCTGGGGGTTCCGGGACAGAGACCTGCTGGAGAGCCTGCACCCCTACAAGCTGGTGGACACCGCCGAGGAATTATACCGGACTTTAGTATAAAGGAACACCTTTCATGGACAAATATCAGGTTTTAAAACAATATTTTGGCTACGATTCCTTCCGGGAAGGGCAGGAGCAGATTATCGACGCCCTCCTTTCCCACCGGGACGCCTTTGGAATCATGCCCACCGGTGCCGGAAAATCCATCTGTTATCAGATTCCGGCACTTCTTTTTGAAGGAATTACCATCGTGGTGTCGCCCCTGATTTCCCTGATGAAAGACCAGGTGGCACAGCTGAACCGGGTGGGAGTCTATGCCGCCTACCTCAACAGCTCGCTGACCCAGGGTCAGTATTTCAAGGCACTGGAATATGCCAAAACCGGGAAATACAAGATTATCTATGTGGCGCCGGAGCGCCTGCTGACGGACTCCTTTTTATCCTTTGCCAGAACCGCGCCCATCGACTTCGTGGCGGTGGACGAGGCACACTGCGTATCCCAGTGGGGACAGGATTTCCGCCCCAGCTATCTGAAAATTACCCAGTTTCTTGACCAGCTAGCCAGACGCCCGGTACTGGGAGCCTTTACCGCCACAGCCACCGATGCGGTAAAAAGAGATGTGGTGGAAATCTTACACTTATGTAAACCATTCCAGATTACCACAGGCTTTGACCGGCAGAATCTCTACTTTGAAGTCCGCACCCCCAAGGACAAATTCGGGGAGGTTCTGTCCTATGTCATCGAGCATGACAAGGACTGCGGCATTATCTACTGCATTTCCCGGAAACTGGTGGAGGAGGTCTGTGACAGGCTGAATGACGCCGGTTTTTCTGCCACCCGCTACCATGCGGGCTTGGAGGACGAGGAACGCCACCGCAACCAGGAGGATTTTATTTACGACAGGAAACGGATTATGGTAGCTACCAATGCCTTCGGCATGGGCATCGACAAGCCGGATGTGCGCTATGTCATTCACTACAACATGCCCAAGGATTTGGAAAGCTACTACCAGGAGGCAGGACGCGCCGGACGGGATGGGCTTGCCTCGGAGTGTATCCTTTTGTACAGCGGACAGGATGTGCGCACCAACGAATTCCTCATCAGCCACGACAAGGAAAACGAGGAACTGGACGAGGAAACTTTGCTGGAAATCCAGGAAAAAGACCGTCAGCGCTTGAAAAAAATGACCTATTACTGCATGACTGGGGACTGTCTCCGGGAGTACATGCTGAAATATTTCGGGGAATACAAGGGCGGGTACTGTGGCAACTGCAGCAACTGCCTGACCCAGTTCGAGGAAGTGGATGTGACGGAGTCTGCCCAGAATATCCTCCACTGCATCTACCGCACCGGGGAGCGGTTCGGTCAGACCCTGATTCTGGATGTGCTGCGGGGCAGCAGCAGTGAGAGGGTGCGTAGCTGGCATCTGGAAGAAAGCGCCTACTACGGCGTGGAAAAACGGACAAGCCTTGTGAAACTGAAAAAAATTCTGGGAGAGCTGCTGGCACAGGACTATGTGCGGGCATCCAATGATGAATTTCCGGTGCTGCAGCTGACGGACAAGGGCATGCAGTTTTTCCATACGAAAGAGCCACTGTTAATCAAGCTGCCCAAGGAACTGGAAAAGGCGGCAGCCCCGAAGAAAGTCGTCAAAAAGACCACCTCCGTGCAGTTAAACTACGCTGCCGGGGATGGAGAACTGTTCGAGCGCCTGCGGGAACTTCGTGCCGACATCGCCAGACGGGAGCATGTCCCCGCCTATGTGGTCTTTACGGATAATACCCTCCTCCAGATGAGCGTCCGCCGACCCGGAAACAAGGAAGAAATGCTCCAGATTCCCGGCGTTGCCCAGGCAAAATACCAGCGCTACGGCGAAACCTTCCTCGCCGAAATTGAAACCTTTCTGGAGGAACGCCCGAAACCGAAGATTACGGTGAAACGGCGAGTGCCTTAAACATTATTAAATAAGTATAAATGTATTGTTTTAGCAATGAATGGATACTATAATAATGATGAAATAGTAACACAATGTTGCGAGGTGAAAGATTATGGCAAGCACAATTCAGGTGAGAGTAGACGATAATTTGAAAATACAATCAGATAATCTGTTTAGAGAGTTAGGAACAGATACCACCACAGCGATTCGGATGTTTCTGACTCAGGCGGTTGCCAATAATGGCTTTCCGTTTGAAATCAAAAAAGTTTCCAAACAGGAGTGCAATCCTTACACAGCATTAAGCGAGGAAGAAATCCTATCGAAACTTGCAAAAGCGAGAAAACAGGCAGATGCCGGACAGGTAAAAGATGCAGATGAAATGATTGCCAATATGAGGAAAAAATATGGGTTATAAAATTGTTGT
>CAKRNW010000189.1 GCA_934371505.1 uncultured Lachnospiraceae bacterium | reverse complement strand
CATAAGATTGATCTGGTCATTGACACCCCTACCCAGGGTCGTGACAAGTCCAGAGACGGCTTTATGATTCGTCGTACCGCCATTGAGACCGGTGTGAACTGCATTACCTCACTGGATACTGCTACAGCGTTGGTAACCAGTCTGGAGAACGCAGGAAACCAGAATGAAATGAGCCTGATTGATATTGCAACCATTGCACAAAAAGGAAATTTAAAGTAGTGATAGCGTAAATAACGTGATACAACAGCGGCGCCCCAAAGCAAGGGACGCCGTTTGTGGTTACGAAAAAGAATAGAAAAGGTGGTGGATGGAGCCGATGAATCAGCGGAATTATCAGAAAGAAATGGAAAAAATCCTGGAACGAATCGTAGAGGAAAAAGAGCAGACGAGTACCGTTCCCACGTTGTTTTTGCATAGCTGCTGTGCGCCCTGCAGCAGCTATGTGCTGAAATACCTCCGGGAATATTTCCGGATTACGGTTTTTTATTACAATCCCAATATTTCGGAACAGGCAGAATATCGCCACCGGGTAGAAGAACAGAAACGGCTGATTACGATATATAATGAACAGCTTTTAGTGGGACAGCCCGGTTACGCCATCCAGGTGGTGGAGGGAGACTATGAGCCGGAGAAATTCTTTGCCTTTGCAACTGCCTTAAAGGATGTGCCGGAGGGTGGGGAGCGGTGTTTTCGGTGCTTTGACCTGCGGCTGCAGAAAACGGTCGGTCTGGCAAAACAGGGAGGCTTTGACTATTTTGCTACCACCCTGACCATCAGCCCCCTGAAAAATGCGGTGAAATTAAATGAGATCGGGGAGGCTCTGGGGGAGGAATATGGTGTTTCCTGGCTGCCCTCGGATTTTAAGAAAAAGAATGGCTACCGTCAGTCTGTGGAGTTGTCCGCAGAGTATGGACTGTACCGGCAGGATTACTGTGGCTGTATTTACTCCAAACTGGAGAGGGAAAAGGAAAGGGAAACACACAAAACCCCTTGCCAGACATGAGGAAAACCGTTAAGATAAATAAGAGTACGGGAATTGTTACTGGAAAGAGGAACGAATGAACAGTAACAGAGGAGAATGACCATGAAGAAGATTTTGGATTTGATTACGGAAGAAATGCAGCATGCGTTTGAGGCGGCTGGCTATGACCCTGCCCTAGGGCGGGTGACTCTTTCTAACCGTCCCGATTTGTGCGAATATCAGTGTAACGGCGCGATGGCAGGTGCGAAACAGTACCACAAAGCCCCCATTATGATTGCCAATGATGTGGCAGCCAGATGCCAGGACAGTGATGTTTTTGCCGAGGTTACGGCAGTGGCACCGGGATTTCTGAACTGTAAAGTAAAGGATAGCTTTGTTGCGGATTATGTGAAGGAGATGGCAGAGGCAGAGAAGTTTGGTCTGGAAAGCCCGGCACATCCCCAGAAAATTATTATCGACTACGGCGGACCCAACGTGGCGAAACCCCTCCATGTGGGGCATCTTCGTTCTGCGGTGATCGGCGAGAGCGTAAAGCGCATTGAGCGCTACTGCGGACACGAGGTAATCGGCGATATCCATCTGGGTGACTGGGGCTTACAGATGGGACTGGTTATCACCGAGGTACAGGAGCGTCAGCCCGACCTTCCTTACTTTGATGAAAGCTATACCGGAGAGTACCCCGCAGAGGCGCCTTTTACTGTGTCTGAGCTGGAGGAGATTTACCCTACCGCCAGCGGAAAATCCAAGGAAGACCCGGCTTACAAGGAAAGAGCTATGCAGGCAACCTTTAAACTGCAGAGCGGTGTTCCCGGCTATCGAGCCTTGTGGAAACATATCGTCAATGTTTCCGTGGCAGATTTAAAGAAAAACTATGCGAAATTAAATGTGGACTTTGACCTGTGGAAAGGGGAGTCGGATGTCCATGACATCATTCCCGGTATGGTGCAGTATATGAAGGATGGCGGCTACGCTTATCTGAGCGATGGTGCGCTGGTTGTGGATGTCAAAGAGGACACCGACACCAAGGAGATTCCTCCCTGCATGATTTTAAAATCCGACGGAGCCTCCCTTTACAATACCACCGACCTTGCAACCATCCAGGATCGTATGGCGAATTTCCATCCGGATAAGCTGATTTATCTTACCGACAAACGCCAGAATTTGTATTTTGAACAGGTATTCCGCTGTGCGAGAAAGACCAGGCTGGTAGACCCGGAGACCGAACTGGTGCATATCGGTTTCGGCACCATGAATGGAAAGGATGGACAGCCCTACAAGACCCGTTCCGGCGGCGTTCCCAGACTGGAAAGCCTGATTGCGGACATTGACGAGGAAATGTTACGCAAAATCAAGACCAATGCCCAGGAAAAGGGATATACCATCGATGAGGAGGAAGCGGTAAACACTTCTAAAATCGTAGGACTGGCTGCCATCAAATACGGTGATTTGTCCAACCAGGCATCCAAGGACTATATTTTTGATATTGACCGCTTTACCTCTTTTGAGGGAGACACCGGTCCTTATCTGCTGTATACCATCGTTCGTATTAAATCCATT
>CAKRNW010000188.1 GCA_934371505.1 uncultured Lachnospiraceae bacterium | reverse complement strand
ACTCATGAAACTGCAGGAAGCAGAAGAAGCTGTTAGGGATGAAAGTGCCTGGATGAGTTTGGATGAACTAAAGAAATTGGGGGATAGATGAAATGAAAATCCCTTATATTAGTTGTTCTGGTCATAAGAATTAATGTTGTGAATATAGATTTTTGTTCGTTGAAATTCTCCGACAATCACTCTATACACGTGATATACAACCGACCTCAAAACCCCAGTAAATCTGCAGACACCTCGGAAGATGCTATGCTGGCTCAGGGCGTTTGCTAATCCTCTGAAACAGGCATAAATGATGAATTTACAAGGACTTAAATAGTTAAAAAATTCTGACAATTAAAATTTGCGAAGGGTAAAAATACCTGGTGGGATACACATGGGCGACAGATGGGCGACATGTGGGTGACAAACCTGCAATGTGAGGTGGGATGCTTTACATCCCACCTCTTTTATGATATGATAACCACTAATTGAATAAGAATAGCCGGTGCCGTCTGGGGTTATAAGCGATTACTATCCACCCACAGCGGGTAAAAGGGAAACAGGTGCAAATCCTGTACGATCTCGTCACTGTAAGCAGGGAGTGCAGCATATTTTGTCCAAAGGACAAGCCACTGAGAAATCGGGAAGGTTATATGCTGTGTAATGATCTGTAAGCCAGGAAACCTGCCGGTTATTGGTACAGGAATCACATTCCAAACCACGAGTAATTGGTCGTACTGAAAATCCCCTAAAGAGAAATCCATGGGTATTTTTCGCCATTACTCCGCCTGTCTATTTGATAAGCGGTGTTTTTTTGTTATGCGTGAAAACAATTAGAAACTGGTTTCTGTTCCTTCTTATTTAATAAAATAAAACAGAGATGAAACAACATCTCAGGAGGAGAAAGCATGAAAAAACCAGTAGCATTATTGATGACCGCAGCACTCTGCGCAACACTGCTAGTAGGCTGTGGCAGCACGAACACCCCTGCAGCGACAGAGACTGCCCAGACAGAATCAGTAGAAACCACTGCTGCAGAAACTGCAGCAACAGAGGAGACCGAGCAGACTGCTCAGGAAACTGAGACCGAAGCAGAGGATGATGAGGAGGATTACACCACGGGAGACGCATCCTTAGATAATGTTCGTAATCAGGATGAAATTGGTGAAAAAGAACTGTTAGTAGCAAGTTTTGGCACCAGCTTTAACGACAACCGCAGACTGACCATTGGCGCAATTGAGAATGCAATGGAGAAAGCATTCCCAGATTATTCTGTACGCCGTGGTTTCACTGCCCAGATTATCATTGACCATGTAGAGAGACGGGACGGCATCCACATTGATAATATGGATGAGGCACTGGAGCGTGCTATCAACAACGGCGTAAAGACTCTGGTGGTACAACCCACCCATCTTATGAATGGTTTAGAGTACGAAGAGCTGACCGGTCAGCTTGCTGAGTATGCAGATTCCTTCGAGCAGGTTGCAGTAGGTGAGCCTCTGCTGACCAGCGATGATGATTTTAACCGTGTCATGAAAGCCATCGTAGAGGCAACCGCAGAGTATGATGACGGTGAGACCGCTATCTGCTTTATGGGACATGGTACCGAGGCTGCCTCCAATGAGGTTTACGGCAAAATGCAGGATTTATTAAAGGCAAACGGCTATGATAACTACTATGTGGGAACCGTTGAGGCAGAGCCTTCCTTAGAGGATGTGCTGACTGCTGTACAGGCTGGCGATTACAAAAAGGTTGTTCTGGAGCCTCTGATGATTGTTGCCGGTGACCATGCAAACAACGATATGGCTGGTGACGAGGAGGGTTCCTGGAAAACCGAGTTCAAGAATGCCGGTTATGAAGTAACCTGCATCCTTCGCGGTCTTGGCGAGCTGCCTGAGATTCAGCAGATTCTTGTTGAGCATGCACAGAAAGCCATCGATTCTTTAAACTAAAGAACTAGGAATACATCACAATGAAACAATTTACAAAACGTACAATTGCAGCATTCTGTGTGATGGCGCTTTTGTTGGCAGGATGCGGCAACAATGCCGCATCAACTGCAGAGACAGAAAGTGCCGTGATGGAAACTGCGGTTGCAGAGACAGAAACAACAGCAGAAACAGAGAAAAGTGGAACCGAGACCGCAGAGAGTGCATCCGCAGACGACCAGATTGCAACTGCTGCGGAAATGACAACACCGGAGGATGTGGTGGAGGACTGGATGCAGCCCATCAATGGAAACCAGATTCAGGATGGCGTTTATGACATCAAGGTGGATTCCAGTTCCAGCATGTTTAACATCATGGACTGCCAGCTTTTGGTGCAGGACGGCAATATGACCGCGGTGATGACCATGAGCGGAACCGGTTATCTGTATCTCTATATGGGTACGGGGGAGGAGGCTGTCCAGGAATCTGAGGATACCTATATTCCTTATAAAGAAAACGCCGAGGGTGCCCACACCTACACCGTTCCCGTGGAGGCACTGGACAAAGGTATTGCCTGTGCCGCTTTCAGCAAAAATAAAGAGAAATGGTATGACCGTACCCTGGTATTCCGTGCAGATTCCCTGCC
>CAKRNW010000187.1 GCA_934371505.1 uncultured Lachnospiraceae bacterium | reverse complement strand
TCGCAGACAAATTCTAACGCAGGTGCAGCATGAACGAACAATTAAATAACGAATCCATAACATAAGCGCCACCAGATTGTGATTGTCCGGTGGCGTTTATCCTTTCTTAACTGTCAAGTTTTCCACTATTGTGGAGCATTTTTTCCATTAAATCCACATCCTTCTCCAAGTCCTCAAAGGTGGGATAATACTCCGTGGGACGGAAGCCCTGACGGATAATCTTCTTATTTAGCTGGTCGAAATCCCGGAGGCTTACCGGCTTGGAGAAAAAGTAACCCTGGGCGATGTCACAACCGATTTCCGTGAGGAAATTTACCTGCCCCTGGGTTTCCACACCCTCTACCACCACCGTAAGATCTAACTCCTTCGCCATGGCGATGAGATAACGCAGAATGGTCTGACCTTCCTCGTCCTTACTGTTTTCCGTGAGGAATTTGCGATCCAGCTTTACCATGGAAAAGGGCATATCCCGGAGGAGATTGACCGGAGAGTGCATTCCGCCGAAGTTATCTACGGAAAGCACAAACCCACAGTCTGCCAGCTCCTGCACCGTTTTCCGAACCTCCCCGTCTCCACCGGTCAGGGCACGCTCCGGCAGCTCCAGCACCAGCATGTCTTTTTTCAGCTTATACCGCTCCAGCAGCCGGGACAGCTCCGTGATAAAGCCCGCGTTTCCCAGATGGATGGGAGAAATATTTAACATTAACGGCAGGGGTTTCATTTTATTATCAATCCACCGGCGGATGGTCCTGCACGCCTCCTCCCACATGTAGTAGTCCAGCTTTAACATCAGGTTGGTATTCTCAAAGAGGGGCAGGAAGGCATAAGGGGAAAGCAGACCCTTTTCCTCATGCTCCCAGCGCACCAGCGCCTCCGCGCTGTAAATCTGGTACGCATGCAGATCCACCATAGGCTGTAAATACATGACAAACTTCCGCTCATCCAGCGCCTTCTCCATCTCCTGGCACATCCGCCTATTCTCTTCGTACTGGTTCTTCATATCCGCATCGAACCAGGCGTAATTCACACCCTCTCTGGCAGTCGCATTTCGCTGCGCCAGCACCATGCGGTCCAGCATCTCAGAAACCCGCTCACCTCTGTCCGTAATCTGGTAGATGCCAAAGGCTGTCTCAATCTGGAAAATGTCGGTGGCATGCTCAATCTCATCGGAAATCTGATGAATCAGTTCCACCACCTGCCCCTCCCTCCTGTCTCTTAACAGAAGGGCAAACAGATTGGTCTGCACCAACGCACAGAACCCTTCTCCCAGGTCATAGGCTTTCAGCCGGTTTGCCACAAAGCGCAGCAGCCGGTCTCCCTCTCCGGGACCGTAAAGCCGCTGTACCGTGGGTAGGTTCGTCACACCAAACCCCACCAGGGTCAAGGGCTTTTCCGCATCCTCCTGCAGCATTTCCAGTGTCCGCTTGATGAAATAGTCACGGTTGCTTATCTTGGTGGTAATATCCGTGTAAGCGGTTTCGTGCAAATCCTCAATGGTTTCCTCCAGATTCTGGATTTTCTCTTTTTCCCTGGTGCTCTGGTTTTTTACTCTGTTCAGGCGCTTTTTCGTCCTGACATACTGCCTCTTTTCCTGCCGGAGTCGTAACAGCAGATACAGAATCAGCGTGGCTGCCAGCAGTAGTAACAGTAACAGACCAACAATCATGGTGTTTCCTCTCTTACATGTCTGTTTTCAGACGGGTTATGGTGTATACAAAATAATCATAGGTGTCCACGTTTCCGGTGGGCAGACTGTCAGATGCCTCCGTAATCTGCAAGGAGGCGTTCATCCGGTAGTTGGTAAGGTATTTTTCAAATTCTGCCTTGGTACTGAGCTGCCGCAATACCCTACCGTCCACCAGAAGGGTTCCTGTCAGGGTAATGGGTTTTCCATTTTTCGTCTTTTCCAGCTGGTCTTTGCTAAAACGGTACTTCATGGTCAGCTTTCCCTGCCTGCTGTCGGCGTAAGAACCGGCGTCCACTGCCGCATAAGCACTTCCATTCCACATCCAGGTGTTCGCGCCGCCAGCCATGCGGATCTGCATGGTTTCCACCGGTTTTCCATTCGGGTCAGTAAAGGACTTGCTGTCCTGGAACGGTGTCGTCCCGTAGGTCTTATCCTTGGCTTTGTTAAAAATATCAAAGGTCATGCAGTAATCCTTCGCTGCCCACTGGTTTAACAGCTCCTCCCCGGACGCATAGCGGAGGATTTCCCGGAAATCCAGCTTCACCGTGAAGGGAATCTCATAAATTTGGTCCAGGCTCTCGTAGGTATTGATGCCCAGCTTCTCCCAGTCTGCCTCCGCTACCTGCACCGCAAAACCGATGTCGGGAACCACGGTGGCATCCAAAACCTTCCGATACTTTCCTAACGCATCCTCATAGCCGGAAGGGTAGTCCGGGTCGTCAGTACGGAGTAAGTCAATACATGCCGTGTAATGGGAATCACTAAGTCCCGTCAGTTCTCCCGGCAGCTTGAATTTTACCTGGAGGGAAAGGGTGGTATCCTTTGTCACACCAACGGTTTTGCCGTTCTCATCCACACCGCGGATGAG
>CAKRNW010000186.1 GCA_934371505.1 uncultured Lachnospiraceae bacterium | reverse complement strand
TCTGTGTGCATTTCCTCCCAGGTAGGCTGCCGCATGGGATGCCGGTTCTGCGCCTCCACCCTGGACGGACTGGAACGTAATTTATTACCTTCCGAAATGTTAGATCAGATTTACCGCATGGAGAAAATCACGGGAGAACGGGTTTCCAACGTGGTGGTGATGGGAACAGGAGAACCCTTGGACAATTACGATAATTTACTGCGGTTTATCACGTTACTCACCGACGAGCACGGGTTAAATATTTCCCAAAGAAACCTCACCGTGTCCACCTGTGGACTGGTGCCACGGATGCGTCAACTGGCAGAGGAAAAGTTACAGATGACCCTGGCACTTTCCCTTCACGCGGTGACGGATGAAAAACGCAGACAGCTGATGCCCATTGCCAACAAGTACAGCATTGCAGAACTGATGGATGCCTGTGCTTACTATTTTGACTGCACCGGCAGGCGGCTCACCTTTGAATATTCCCTGGTGGGTGGGGTCAACGATACTGAGGAGGATGTCAGAGGACTGATTGCCCTGGCACGCCCTCTAAACTGCCACATCAACCTGATTCCCGTCAACCCCATCAAGGAGCGGGACTATGTGCAGTCCACGAAAGAACGGGTGGAGGCATTTAAGAACCGGCTGGAAAAGGGACATATCCAGGTCACCGTCCGCAGAGAGATGGGACGGGACATTGATGGAGCCTGTGGGCAGCTCCGCAGGCGGCACATGACGGTGTAATAGAAGCCTATAGTTTGGCTTTTCATAGAAAGCAGGAGTAGATAAAATAGAGAAAGGAGGAATTCAACATGACGCACATGAACATTCCGGTGGGCGTTTCTGACTTTGAACAGATTCGCAGAAATGAATATTACTATGTGGATAAAAGCGGTATGCTGGCTGAAATTTTAAGTGCGGAATCCACGGCAGTGACACTGATTACCAGACCCCGCCGTTTTGGAAAAACACTGGGAATGAGCATGATGGCGAGTTTCTTTGATATCCGCAGGGACAGTAAGCAGTTGTTTGAGGGACTGGAAATCAGCAATGACCATACCCTTTGTGAGCGGTGGATGAATCAGTATCCCACTATTTTTCTGTCTTTCAAAGATGTGGATGGGCTGACCTTTGAAAGTGCTTATGATATGCTGGCATCCACTATCACTGATTTATATAAGCAGCATTTATATCTGCTTTCCAGTGATAAAATTAACGAGTATGATAAACATACAATCCGTCAGTTGATAGAGGGAACTGCCTCTGTTACGGAAGTGAAGAAAAGCCTGGCACTGTTGATTTCCGCACTGCGGTTACATTATGGAAAATCGGTTATTCTTTTATTAGATGAATATGATGTTCCGGTGGCAAAAGCCAGCAGTCATGGGTATTATGCCCCGATGCTGGAAGTTATTAAGGTTTTGATGAGTACTACTTTGAAGGATAATACGGCATTACAGTTTGCTGTTTTGACAGGCTGTCTGAAAATAGCGAAAGAGAGTATTTTTACAGGAACGAATAATTTTGTATCCGATACCATAGCGTATTCCCGCTTAAACGAGTATTTTGGGTTTACCCAGAAGGATGTAGACCGGTTATTGCAGGATGCCCGGATGAAAGAACAGTCTGAAAATATGAAGGAATGGTACGATGGCTACCATTTTGGACAGTTCGATGTGTACTGTCCCTGGGATGTGATGAACTATCTACGGGATTTGCAGAAAAATCCAGGGAAAAAGCCTACCAGCTACTGGAAGAACACCAGTGACAATGCGATTATCCGCTCTTTTATTGACTATGCGGGCAGCAGTATTACCGGGAAACTGGAAACGCTGATTGCCGGTGGTCATATTATCCAGCGAATCGAAGAAAACCTTACTTATGATTATTTACATTCCTCCGAGGAAAATCTTTGGAGTATCCTTTATTTGACCGGATATCTGACGCAGGTAAGGATGGGAGATTTAAAGGAACAACTGCCGGAAGGCTGTTCCGCATTGATGATTCCCAATGCGGAAATCCGGGAAATTTTTGAAACCACAGTGCAAAACTGGTTTGCAGACAGTGCAAAAGGGTGGAACAGGCAACAGCTTTTTCAGGCAGTCTGGGAAGGAGACAGTGAAATTCTGACTCGTGAAATGAATGCATTACTTCGGGTAACCATTAGCTACCATGATTATAAAGAAGATTTCTACCATGCTTTTTTAGCAGGAATTTTTGCGGGAGCAGGTTATATGGTAGAGTCCAATAAAGAGCATGGGGAGGGACGCAGTGATGTGATAGTTACAGATCCTCACCATGGACGAGTGGCAGTATTTGAGGCAAAATACGCAAAAACGCTGGATGAGATGGATACTGATTGCCAGAAAGCACTTTCTCAGATTGATGAGAAAATGTATGCAAAAACCTTTGAAGACACTTATGACCAGGTACTATGCTATGGTATTTCTTTTTACAAAAAGCGCTGTCTGGTCAGGAAAAAACAGGCATAATATCCATAGATTTGCTTTTTTTCCCCGTGTATGCTAACATTGACAAGATATGGAACGGAAAGAAAAACAGGATAGGAGGCATATCCGT
>CAKRNW010000185.1 GCA_934371505.1 uncultured Lachnospiraceae bacterium | reverse complement strand
GTTTCTAACCTTACTCAATCAATCCGCTTTCCTTCAGCAGGATTTCAATATCCGTTCCTTTTACCTTTTTCAGGACAACCTTTAACAGTTCCTTCTCTTTAAAAGAAAGCTTGATATCCGTAATGGGTTTCTTGTCAATCGCATAGTAGCAGGCGCGGAGAAGTTCCCGCACATCGTACTTGCTGCCCCAGACTTCCGGCACACCACGGTCGACATTCAACAGTGTGTACACTGCCTCCATACCGGTACGCATGGAATACTCGGTAGTAAAGATGGTGTCGCGGGGTGTCTCTGCAAACTGTCCCAGAAATGCGAAGTTTACCGCACCATCCGGCACAACAAGGGGTCTGTCGGAATTCTTTCGGGGCTGGAAGAAGGCATTGATATAGGGCATGAAACAGGTGGTGGTGTTACACTCCTCTTTTGCCAGTCTAGCAATCTCCTGCTCCGGTACGCCGATGTGGTACAGCCACTCCTGGCAGACTTCTTCACCGGTACAGTCACGCATGGCTTTCTTCACATAATTACCCTCTTTACTGGTGTTTAAAGAGTACAGCCAAATCAGAATCATATTCTTGTCCTGGGATTTGAACTGGGGCTGGCGGTTGATTGTCCAGGAAAGATACCAGTTGTCGGTGCTGTCCTTTACGGTTACAATACCGCCGGTGGTTACCTTGCCCGCGCGAGGATCACGTTTACAAATCTTCATAATATGTTGAATGATTTCTTCATTGGAGGTGGCAACAGTGGCACTCATCCAGTTGGTTGCCTCAATATCGCTGCAGAAAGCCTCCGGGTTACCAAATTCCCCGTGTTTTGCCTGGGCTGCAATGTTTTTCCACATATCCCAGGACTCGCCGGAACCATTCTTGATGCCGGAAAGGTCGGGTGCGTGATTCTGGTCGCCATAGCAGGAGGTATCGGTACAGCAGCCATTGGTAATGAATACCAGATCATCCTCGATAAGGTCGATGGTCTGCTCTTTGCCGTCCTTCACATAGACAATTTGTTTTGCAATCTGTTTGTCGCAGGCGGTGTCGATGATCACATTCTTCACATCCATGCCGTACTCAATTGCCACGCCGTGTGCCTCCAGATATTTTACCAGCGGAAGAATCATACTTTCAAACTGGTTATACTTGGTGAAACGCAGAGCGCTGAAATCCGGAAGTCCGTCAATATGATGGACATAACGGCACAGGTATCGTTTCATTTCCAACGCACTGGACCAACGCTGGAACGCGAACATGGTCTGCCAGTACAGCCAGAAATTGGTGTTCCAGAAGGAGTCCGGCAGCACATCGGAAATCTTTTTGTCCTCCAAATCCTTCTCCGGTGTGATGAATAACTGGGACAGTGCCAGTGCGGATTCTTTGTCCAGTTCAAATTTTTTGTCGGTATGGGCATCCTCGCCACGGTTAATAGAGGCACGGCAGAGGGAATAGTTAGGGTCGTGTTTATTGAGCCAGTAATACTCGTCCAGAACGGACACGCCGGGTGTTTCGATGGAAGGAACATCACGGAAAGTATCCCACATCACTTCAAAATGGTTATCCATCTCACGTCCGCCCCGCATGAAAAAGCCTTTGGTGACATCCTTGCGTCCGTCACAGCTTCCACCTGCCAGCTCCAGTTTCTCAAGAAGGTGAATATGCTCGCCCTTCATCTGTCCATCACGCACCAGATAAAACGCTGCAGTCAGTCCAGCCAGTCCGGTTCCGATGATGTAAGCTGATTTTTTGTCCACATCCTTGGGCTTTTCGGGATGTGCAAATGATTCATAAGTTCCTGCTGAATAGTACATAGTGAATCCTCCTTGTTTTTCCGAAGGAAGAATCCGAATCCATTGAATGAGCAATGTCTCCTGCGGAGCCATCGGATTTGTCCTCCTTGTTTTCTTGTTCTACTTACAGTATAGCTTTCCCAGCAGAACTCACAATAAACAGAAAAACCTTCGTGATAAAATTTTTATCACGGAGGCGCACATTGTATAATTTTTTATCAAAACAGGAACTTTGATAAGTTTTCAGAGTTTAAACCGGGACAACGCACTGGTAAGGTCACCCTGAATTACCATGGCAAACTTCTTTACCAGTTCTTCCGGGGCATCCCTCATGTCGTCCCGAATCCAATCTAACATCAGTCCCACAAAAGAATAGGAATATACTTTTGCAATAAACTGCATATCTTCCTCACGGACGCTCATCCCTGCTGACCGCTCCTCAATCACACCCATGAGCAGGTCATCCACCAGGGGATTTACATATTTCTCTACCTGTTCCCGGTCTACGCAGTGGTACACATTCATAATGAAGGGTTTATTCTCCCGCACGGCCTCAAAAAGCCGGATAAAGCCCTGCTGCCAGGTGTCGTAGGTTCGCTTCTCATCCAGTGCTTTCCTTGCATCCTCAATGCAGCACCACTCCACCAAATCATAAATATCTTTAAAATGGTAGTAAAAGGTCATGCGGTTGATGCCGCAGTCCTCCGCTATGTCGTTGATGGTAATTTTCGTCAGCGGCTTTTTCAGCAGAAGATTTTTCAGTGATTGTTCAAGTGCGCGTTTCGTAACCTGGGACAT
>CAKRNW010000184.1 GCA_934371505.1 uncultured Lachnospiraceae bacterium | reverse complement strand
AATGCATGAGTAGTACCATCAAAATCAGAAACCGAATCATTGGGGAAGGACATCCCACCTACATGATTGCGGAGATGTCCGCAAACCATGCAGGGAGTAAACAGCATGCACTGGAAATTATCCATGCAGCCAGGGAATCCGGCGCAGACTGCATCAAAATCCAGACCTACACTGCGGATACCCTCACCATCGATTGTCATAACCGGTATTTTGCCATCAACGACGGAACCTGGAAGGGGGAGAATCTCTATAGCCTTTACCAGAAGGCCTATACCCCCTGGGAATGGCAGGCAGAATTAAAAGAAGAGGCAGAAAAGCTGGGGCTAGATTTCTTTTCCACTCCCTTTGATCATACTTCGGTGGACTTCCTGGAAGAAATGGGCATGGAATTCTACAAGATTGCCTCCTTTGAACTGGTGGATATTCCTCTCATTAAATATGTGGCATCCAAGGGGAAGCCCATTATTATGTCTACGGGAATGGGCAGCCTGGAGGAAGTGGAGGAGGCGGTTGCAGCGGTGCGCAGTACCGGCAACGACCAGCTTGCTCTGTTAAAATGCTCCAGCGCCTACCCGGCTATCACTGATGAGATGAAACTTTCCGTGATGACGGATATGCGGAAACGGTTTCATGTGCCCACCGGTTTATCCGACCACTCTCTGGGTTCTCTGGGTGCGGTGACTGCAGTGGCAATGGGAGCAAGCATCATTGAAAAGCATTTCTGCCTGGATCGCAGGCTAAAGAATCCGGACAGCACCTTTTCCATGGAGCCCCAGGAATATGCAGCCATGGTGCGGGATATCCGCTTGGTAGAGAAAGCCGCGGGACAGCCGATTTACGGACCGGAGCAGTCAGAACTGGGCAACATGGCATTCCGCCGCTCTATTTTTGTGGTAAAGGACATCAAAGCAGGGGAAAAACTGACACCGGAAAATATTCGTGTCATCCGCCCAAGCAACGGACTGAAACCCAAGTATTATGAGGAAGTGCTGGGGAGAACAGCCAAGTGCGATATCGGCTTTGGCACGCCCTTAAGCTGGGATGTGATTGAGGAAGCATAGATGGAAATTGATTTAAGACCGGCGGCACCGGAGGATGTGGATTTACTTTTCCGGTGGACCAATGATCCTACGGTGCGTGCCAATGCCTTTTCCACTGATCCCATTCCCTATGAGAACCATGTGGCATGGTTCCGGGGAAGATTGGAGAACCCGGATTGCCGGATCTATATAGGAATGAAACAGGAGAAGCCGGTGGGTGTGATCCGGGTGGAACGCATCCAGGATGCACCCCAGGCGGGGCTGATCTCCTACAGTGTGGACCGGGAGGCAAGGGGACAGGGAATCGGTACGGAATTGTTACAACAGATTTGCAGACAGGATTTGGAAATGGATGGAATCCGGGTACTGGCAGGACAGGTGAAACTGGAGAATGTGCCTTCCCAGAGAGCCTTTGAAAAGGCAGGGTACCAGGAATTCCTACGCAACGATCGATATGTGGAGTATCGGAAAAAACGGGAGAATACAAAATGAGTCGAAAGCTTTATATCCGGGTAGATGCCAATAGTAACGTAGCCATTGGTCACCTCATGCGCTGCCTCACCATTGCAGATGCCTGCAAGGAACAGAAGATGGAAGTGGAGTTTATCATGGCGGAGGATGACGGCAGAGCTCTGGTAGAGGCCAGAGGCTATTCCACCTGGATTCTCCACACGGATTATCAGCACATGGAGGAGGAACTGCCCAGACTCCGGGCTCATTTTCAGCATGCTCCGGAGACAGAGTTCAGGGCACTGCTGGTGGACAGCTATCAGGTTACAGGCGCTTATCTGGAGACACTCAGTAAGAAACTTCCGGTGATTTACATGGATGATCTGGGCGAACAGGCATGGCCGGTGCAGGCAGTGGTAAACTACAATCATTATGCCATTCACCTTCCCTACACACAACTCTATCGCAAAGAAAAAACGAAGCTTTTGCTGGGAAGCGCCTATACGCCCCTGCGTCCCATGTTTGCAGAAGCGGCAAAAACATATGAGATCCGTCCCAGCGTAAAAAATGTCCTGATTTCCACCGGGGGAAGCGACCCCATGGAAATTGCGGACAAACTGGTGCATGAACTGGTTTTGGATTCCGGGATGCCCTCTGACATCACCCTTCATGTTTTATGCGGCCCTTTCAGCAAAAGCTATGAGTCTTTGAAGAAATATGCAGAGATACTGGGAGAAGAACGGCTGCAGCTCCATAGTAACGTAACGGACATGGCGGGACTGATGAGCCAATGTGATCTGGCAGTCTCTGCCACAGGCAGCACCATTTATGAATTATGTACAGTGGGGGTACCCACGGTCAGCTTTTATTTTGCAGAAAACCAGAGACTGGGAGCAGAAGAACTGGATCGCATCGGCGCCGTTCCCTGCGCGGGAGAAATTCCCTGGAAAGGGGATGGTTCCCAGATACTGGAGTATGTGCTTCAGCGGGTGCTTAGTCAGATGAAATTGTACTGCAGGGAGCCGCGGCTGCGCCAAAATGCCTCCGTATATATGCGGGGAATCGTGGATGGCAGAGGAGCAGCGAGACTGG
>CAKRNW010000183.1 GCA_934371505.1 uncultured Lachnospiraceae bacterium | reverse complement strand
GGGCTGATGATATACCGTTCTCCATTTCTCCGCAGTTCCGGCTCCTTTTTCCTATTCCACTGGAAATACTGGAAAGAAATTTTGAGGTTCTGGGCGATGGCATTATGGATGGCATCCACGTTTTCCATGATGTCCTTGTTCATGGATTTTACCCGGCCGGACACATAAACCTGGCGCTGTAACATTGATGCCTCCTGTTTACTTGCCAGGTGTTCGATTTTCTTGATGAGCTGGTTGGATTTTTCCTCTGTAATAAATTTGGCGGATGCCACGGAATCCACGAGAAGTTTCAGTTCTGCCAGTTCAAAGTCCCGGTTGCTCACCTGGTAGTGATAGGTTTTGCCATATTGTGTCTTCTTTATTTGAATGCCAAAGGCATCCAACTGGGCAATATCATCATACAGGCTTTTCCGCTCTGCAGTCACATCATAGGCTGCCAGTTGGTCAATGATTTCCTGCAAAGTCATATCGTGGTTGGCATCCGTATTTTCCAGAAGAATTTTTGCCAGGTACAAAATCTTCAGTTTCTGGTTGTTTCGCGGACCACGGTTTTGTTTTTCGGGTTGTGTTGATATCATAGTTATCTCCAAATTATTTCCTATGAATTCTTTTGTCTCTTTGCTCTCGCTGCCTTTCTTTTCATAAATGGCCTCGATAAAATTTTGAGAATTTTGTGGGATATTCTCATAAGTATCATATAAACAGATAATAGTCTCTTTTAACATCAATAATATTATATTCCATATCTAAAACAAAAACTACAGTATCTCCCCTCATCCTTCCATTAAATCCTCCATTCGGCATCCCAGGATCTGCGCCAAAGCCGCCAGATTGGCACCAGAGGCTTTATTGATATCCTTTGCCCGCTGTTCATACTGCTGAATCATCCGCAATGTCACACCGGATTTATCTGCTAACATCTTCTGAGAATACCCTATCGCCCTTCGCAGCATTTGCAGTTGCGTCGGCAAGTCGTCTCTGCTGATTCGTTTTGCCATTACATCCAGGAATTTTTCCTCCGATGCCTCATGGAGCGTTGGATACAAACCATAAATTTCATCCATGGAAATATGCTGCTTAATCTTTTTAAAATCATTACCGGTATACCATTGATAATATGCCAGAATCCAGCCACACCAGTACTCCGGTGTTCTCTCATAAGTTATCTCCACATCCGGCATTTCCATGTCTTTTCCAGATTTTTCCATCACCTTCCATGCCAGTTCCACACCTGACATTCCTGACACATATTTAGGAGCACCCGCGCCAAATTGTTTTGCAATTCCGCCGGCAATAAATAAGTTCAGAAATTCATCCATATCCATTTTGCAAGCATTTGCCACATAATCAAAGGCCTCTCCCAGATTTCTCATGGCATCATCCAAATATTGCTTATTGTACGCGTGCATCATGGATTTCCACCTCCCCTCGAATCAAATCCCGGATATAAATCCCGGTCAAATCTTCCTTTTCCAATTCTGCAAAAAAAGCTTTTCGCGCCACCTCATCTCTTGCTTTCCTCCTTGCATAATAAATGCCACAGTCAACCACCTCATAACTCACGAATTTTATCATTTGAAAGGCTTTGGGAGATTTTAATACAAATTGCTCCCCCAATTTTCCAAGCCGCATAGCATAATTCAACTGTTCCAGGGATATTTCATTGTTGGCAAAAGACCGGGCAAAAGAAAAATAGGAATCGTCCGCACGATAGCCAATAATTACGTCATATTCATCGATATTTATCAAAAAATTTTCTCTTAACCATTCTGCACTCCGTTTCATTAAAGGTGTAGACAATCGAATTTTTCGATATTCCATCAACAAAGCCAGCCAGTGCAAAATCGAATATTTTTCCGAGGACAGTTCCAAAATGTTCAAGGGACTTCTGTCCAGCTCATACTGATTCACATACCCGGCAATTTCCTCCGTACATGCCCATTCTTTTGCCAAATCCAGATTTTCCGTACAGTAAAATCCTCTGCCACAGTCATTATAAATCTTTCCTTTTCCGTAAATCGGTTTTTCTACAATCTCTGAAGAACCATGATATAAAATTACCGTTTCCATCCATTCCCCCTTCTATCTCTATAGAGTTACTTTTATTATATCTCTATAGAGTTACTCCCGTCAATCGTTCTCTTTTTGACTATCCCCCTCCCAAGTGCTATCATTACTATAAAAAATAAAGGCAAGGTACATACTATGAAATTTCTCATTTTATTTGTAGTGGCGATGTTACTTTTATTCCATAGTAATCTGACACCGGTCACGGCCATTCTTTCCCTGCTGTGCATCGTCTACGGATGCCGTCTGGGTGGTTATCTGATGATACGGGAGCGGAAAAGTGCCTCCTATCAGAAAACCATGAAAAACGATATCAAGCCAACTATCTGGGGGAAGTGTTAATCTGGACGGGTGTGTTTGTCTCCGGAATACCAGAAGTATGTGAAAACTACCCACATCCTGCTGCCCTTTATCCCCCTCTACAGCGTTGCCAAATACAAATGGCTGTTGGGCTAAGCAGATTTCGGAAGGGGGCATGGTAACATGGCAAAGAAAAATTACGAGGATTTTCCCTTATCGCTGGCACTGTTTGACGCATTACCCGTCATCTTTTTCAGTGTCGCCATGATATTGATT
>CAKRNW010000182.1 GCA_934371505.1 uncultured Lachnospiraceae bacterium | reverse complement strand
CACAGTTATCATGTTCAAAGGATTCCCGATATAAGGGAGCCTGGGGAACTTCTCTCTTTACATCAAACATAATATTCTCCATTCCGCAGACGCTTTTTGCGTCGGAGGAATCGCGAATCAAATTTCAGATTTGGTTCTGCGATAAGGGCTATTTTGTGGCGCCCGCGACACAAATAGCTGTGTGAAAAGTAAGCGATCGAGCTTAATTTTCACACTGTCCTCCTATTCGAAAACAATAGAATCCTGCTTGCAGGATTCTCCGCCTGCGGCGGGTCGTTTTAACGACATCATTCTTTTCCGCCGCAGTGCGCTCCACGCGGAGCGTTCTTTTATTTCATAGGAGGAAGTTTCCTATGAAATAAAAGAAGGTCACAAAGAACATGCGAACGCACGCCTTTGTGACCTTCGTGTATACTATACACCTCTTTTTATTCCTTTGTAAATAGGTTATTTTCTATAAGTTGTCTAACAATCTGACTTTTGTTTATTTTCTTTGCATTTTTCAGTTTTCTTTTTATTATTGCATCCTTATAAACCGGTTGTCTTACTCAACTTATCCCTGTTTTTCTTTCAACTTTTTACGGATTTTTTCTTTATCCGCCTGCCACCAGAGGATAAACAGGCAAATTGCAGCGAAAAGCACACAATTTAATCCCCCTTTCCAGCCCTCCGGGAATCCGAAAATGCCCCCGGCAATCAAGGTGGTGACATTCGCGCAGACATGAAAGACAATGGGTGCGTAAATGGACAACAGCCGGACATAGGACAGTCCGATAAGAATTCCCATGGGAAAGGCAAACATCGCCTGCGCCAGATTGCCGTGATAGATGGCAAAGAGCAGGGCGGTCACCAGTACCGATAGATAGGCACCCTTTTGAAGGGGGGCAAAGAGGCGGTTCAGTCCCCGCTGTACCAGTCCCCGGAAAATCAATTCCTCCACAATGGGGGAACACACACCGTACAAAAACAAGCCCAGTCCCAGAGGCACACGGAACTGTCTGCCTGCCACCGCCGTGTATTTGGTGGAAAGCTCCGTCAGATGTCCCAGGACAAAAAGCTGGTTTAAGAAGATGCTGAACACCACGGCAAAGAGTGCCGTTCCTATATAATTTTTCCTGCGCCACCTCGCCAGTGTCTGCAGCTCCTCAGAAAGAGCAGGGCACTGTTTGTTTTTTCCTGTGAATTTCATGGTAAAACCTTTCTATAACACATGGTTGCCACTCTTACCAGTTGTGCAAACTGACATATATGTCATAAATCACAACACTCTGCGGAGTGCCTCCACTTCCTCCCGGCTCACCACCTCATAGTCCGAGGCATGTTCCCCCGGACAGTAGGCAAAGGACACACTTTCCGTCACGCCGGTATTGTCCCGCTTCCAGCCACGGCAGGAGCTGTGAATCTGATGTACCCCCGTCTGTCTCACGAATCCTGCGGCATTTTCCTTCCGCAGTCCGCTTCCCGGAAGTATCTGGATTTCTTCTCCGTACTGTTTCTGGAGCTTTGCCAGCAGTTCCCGCCCTTCCCAGGCAGTGGCTTTTCCTCCGCTGGTGAGCACTCTGTCCACGCCGCAGCCAATCAGCTTTTCCAATGCCTGCTCCATATCCGGCACGCAGTCGATGGCTCGATGGAATACTGCCTCTTTTCCCTGCGAATGAATGAGTTCCACAAAGGCTTTCGTCCGTTCCACATCCAGGTTTCTGTCCTCCTGCAAAAAGCCGAAGGCAAGTCCATCCGCCCCGTTTTGCAATAACAGCTCTGCCTCTTTTAACATCAGTTTATATTCCGTCTCCCCGTAGCAGAAACCGCCCCCTCTGTGGCGCACCATTGCCACCACCGGGAGGGAACAGCCTTCCTTGACTGCCTGCAGAGTTGCCATGAAAGGGGTCAGCCCTCCCAGATACAAAGCGCTGTTTAATTCAATCCTGTCTGCCCCTGCCTCGTCTGCCACCAGTGCATCCTCCAGACAGCCACAGCAGATTTCCAGTAAGGTTGTCGATTCGTTTTTCATACCCTCTCCTACTTTCCCTTCGTCAGATAATCCTGCAGCTGCTCCATGGTGTCGGCGATAAAATCCGCGCCCTCTGCCTCCAGTTCTCCCTGTGGTGCATAGCCGAAGGAAACGCCCACTGCCACGATGCCGTTTTCTTTCGCTCCCTGGATGTCAAACTTCCGGTCGCCCACCATCGCCGTATTTTCTCTGGTAAGTTTCTCTCCCCGCAGTTCGTGGAGCTGGCGCAGTGCCTCCTCCACCACTTCCTCTTTCCTGCCGCGGGTTCCATCTAACTCACTTCCCACCACCACATCAAAGTAGGTGGCAATATGGAAGTGCTCCAGAATCCGTCTCACAAAGACGCCGGGTTTGCTGGAGGCAATCGCCAGTGCCGCTCCTGTGGCTTTGCAGGCGGCAAGCATCTGCTCCGCTCCCGGATACCTCTCATTTTCAAAAATGCCGGTGTCCTTGAACCGCTCCCGGTAATACTGGATTGCCAAAAGTCCCTGCTCCTCGGTCATCCCGTGAAATTCCATAAAGCTGTCCAGCAGCGGCGGTCCGATATAGGGCTCCAGCTTGTCCAGATCCGGCTCCTCCATTCCCATTTTGTGGAGGGCGTACTGGACACAGGTGCAGATTCCCTTTTTCGGGTCGGTGAGGGTGCCGTCCAAATCAAATAAAATATAGGA
>CAKRNW010000181.1 GCA_934371505.1 uncultured Lachnospiraceae bacterium | reverse complement strand
TCGAACTGCGTTCCCTTTCCGCGCTCTAATTCTCCCACGGCATAGTCCACACTGAGCGCCTCTTTATAGGCTCTTCTGGAGATCATGGCATCAAAGCTGTCACACACGGCAAGAATTCTTCCCAGAATGGGGATGTCCTTTCCCTTGATCCCATTGGGATATCCTTTTCCGTCATACCGTTCATGATGAGACACGACTGCAGGAATCACATAATCCATATTGGGCAGGAAACGGATCATTTCCACGGATTTTTCCACGTGGGTCTTCATCATCGCATATTCCTCATCGGTGAGTTTTCCATTCTTCTTTAAGATACTTTCCGGAATCCCGATCTTGCCGATGTCATGAAGCAGCCCCGCCACCTTCACCGTCTGAATATCTTTCTCGGGAAGCTTTAGTTTTTCTGCCAGTTTTACCGCATACTCCGATACATTTTCCGAATGTTCAAAGGTGAAAGAATCCTTTGCATCTACCGCTGCCATCAATGCAAAAATCGTCGGGGATATCTGGTTATATCCTTTTTCGTTATTCTGATCCTTTACCTCTATATTCTTTTCATAAATTTCAATGCGGTTTTTGCCATTTTCCTTGGCATAAAACGCAGCACGCCTTGCCTGGTGAAACAGTTCTCTGGCATTCTCTGCCATTGTTCTGTCCCATGCAATGCCGATGCTAAACGTAATCAGCTGGATTACTTTGGGCTTGTCTTCCGTTGTCTTTAAGATTGTAGTCTGAATCAGTTTTGCCAGCGAAACCAGTTTCTTTTTGTCATTTTCCGCCCCGATAATCAGAAATTCATTGGAGCCCACACGGAATATCTGCATGGTACTCCCAGCCAGTTTCTGCATCTGCTCTGCGCACCATTGCAAAACCCGATCTCCCGTCTTTTCTCCGTATAATTCGTTATACAGCTTAAAGTTATCTATATCCAGATAAATCATTCCGGCAGGACTTGCTGTTATATCCCATTTTTCCAGACATTCCAGGCAATAATTCCGATTATATAAGCCTGTCAGTTCATCGTGGATGGACACCTGATACAGTTCTTCGTAGGCATTGATGCCCTTTAGCACCCCGGACACACTATTCCCAATCTGCCGGATGCAGTCTGCCTCATCATAAATCAGTCGTTTTTTTCGTTTCAGTTCTACATAAAGACAGCCCACGATTTTATTGTCGTATTTAAAAGCTGCGGCTTCCGGTGCCTTGCCATCCTCCACTTTACCGTAAAGCTGTCTTATCTGAATTTCCTCTTCCTCCGTCAATATCCGTTTTCCATTGGCAGTGTATTCCACAATCTTTCCATCTTTTTCCTCAAAAATATGGGTGCAGGAACCCAATACAGCCTTGCCCACCGTCTCCTGAATCATCTGATAAAGTCTCTTTTTATTCATGGCGGAGGTAACGGTATCCTGGAATTCCACCAGACTTTCCACGATGTATTTTCTTCTCCGGAACAGGAGATACTCCACCCGCTTCCGGGTAAAAGCCAGTATCAGAATACACCACAGGCACTCCGCCAGCATAAATACAAAGAGGGACTGCCTGGTATAACGGCTTACTTCTTTCACTGTCTGTTTCAGGAAAAAATCCAGAAGGATTATCGGCGAAAAGGCCACCACAGCTGCCATAAAATAGGAAATTCCGGCAATAACCCGCGATTTTAAGGAAAAGAGGTACTGCTTATAAATGGTATAGACAAAGCATACTGCCATGCAGACACCGCCCAACTCCTCAAAAGGAACCTCTACTCCCCAGAATGTGAGACATAAACAGCTTCCCCCAAAAAGGCATATGGTTCCCAGCAGTAAGGGAGCCAGTCTGCGCCGATACCCATAGTTGGTTCCGATTTTTTTATGGGCAAGAACGGTGATATAAATCAGAAAAATAATTTCTGCCACTGCCCATATCAGGATTCCCGGTTTTGCCTGATAGACATAGGAAACCCTTCCATCTGCCATATACCACACGGTTGGTGCGGGAAGAAGACAGCCGGTAAAAATATTAAGAGCTGCCATTGCTACAGACAAAAGCAACCAGAATACCAGCAGTCTTTTTTTTCCGGTAATCTCCAGAACGCAAAACAGAAAGCCATAAATTCCTACTGGAATGAGAAACAGACTCAACATGGAAAAATGATGCCAGAACCACATGCCTGGACTGATCTGCAGCCTCATGAGCATGATACCGCCTGTCCAGCATAAAAGTGCTGTCATAATTCCCCGCAGATAATGGACGATGGGTTCATCCCTTGTAACGCTGATAAAGCAGGAAGACAAAAACAAATAACAGGCAAAGGTTCCTATGGAAATTATAATATGAAAATCTCTATCCAGAAGCAAATTCATTCCGTCGCACCCTCTCTCTTCCACGGTAGTGATATCTTTTTCTAATATTTATACCATAAGATTACTAAAAGTAAATAGACAAAAACGCAAAAATTTTCCGGAAAGTACAGGTTTCCACCGTGGAATCGCAGCAACTGCTGCACCATAGACCCCTTTCCTTTTCTTTTCTTTTTTTATGGTCTTTGCCACGATATGCAATACATTCTTTGCACAGGACTGTAAATCTGCCAGCGTAATCTTGTAACCGTCCTTTTCTTCGACGCTCTTGACTGCATGGATCATGTCCTCCGTATTTTCCCGGCAGCCGGGCATCTGGATGTCGTTTCCTGCATGGTGATTTTTTCTGCAAT
>CAKRNW010000180.1 GCA_934371505.1 uncultured Lachnospiraceae bacterium | reverse complement strand
GCCGGTGGAGGGAGAAACGTATATTGTTTATTTTCTTCATTTACAGCCGGAGGCAACCACACTCCCCCAGGGTGGAGTCTTTGTGGAACAGGAACTGATGATTCAGATTTTGGCAGCGGCGGCAGAAAAGCACGGAATCAAAGTTTATGTCAAGGAACATTTTGTGCAGCCCTGCCGGAATAAGAGCTTTTATGATGACCTGGCGAAAATCAGAAATGTGCGGCTGATTCACAGTGACAGGGATTCCAAGCATTTGGCGAAGAACAGTATTGCCACGGCCTCCTGCAACGGAACCATCATGTTAGAGTCTATTTTCAATGGTAAACCCACAATTTGTTTTGGAGAGACTGTGTTCCGGAAAGCTCCGGGTGTATACCACATTGGAAACGTAGAGGAATGTGAGCAGGTATTACAACAGATAGAGAATGGACAGGCTCAAATCCAACAGAACCAGGTGCGTGCCTATTTAAAGGCTTTTGGCGAAAATTCAATGCGGGCTTATTTTGACTGTAAATTATATGAAAATGATAACACGATAACCTTGGAAGAAGGTATAACAGCATATGCAGACTATGTAGTAAAAGGTCTGAGAGAGGAGCTTGAAGATGATGAATGAATACAAACAGCCCCGCATGATTGCAGAAATTGGCTGTAATCACAAAGGAGAGATGGAGATTGCCCATGAAATGATTAAAATGGCAGCAATCTACTGTAAAGCAGATGTGGTGAAGTTCCAGAAAAGATGCAACCGGGAACTTCTGACCCCGGAACAGTACAATGCGCCCCATCCCAATCCGGCAAATGCCTATGGAAAAACCTATGGAGAGCATAGGGAATATCTGGAATTTAATGTGGAACAGCATGCCCAGTTGAAGGCGTGGTGTGAAGAATTTGGCATTACCTACAGCACCTCCGTGTGGGATTTGACTTCTGCCAAAGAAATTGCATCCTTGAAACCGGAACTGATTAAAATTCCTTCTGCCTGCAATAATCACTATGAAATGTTAGAGTGGTTATGCGACAACTATCAGGGGGAAATCCATGTTTCCCTGGGTATGACCACCCATGAAGAAGAAGAAAAGCTGATTCAGCTTTTTGAAAGAAAAGGCAGAAACAAGGATGTAGTTTTGTATGTCTGCACTTCCGGCTATCCGGTACCCTTTGAAGATGTCTGCCTTCTGGAAATCAACCGCGTCAGAGAGGCATATGGCAGCCGGGTAAAGGAAATTGGCTTTTCCGGACACCATCTGGGAATTGCAGTGGATATTGCCGCCTACACCCTGGGAGCATCTACTATTGAGCGTCATTATACCTTGGACCGTACCTGGAAGGGAACCGACCATGCTGCCAGCCTGGAGCCGGAAGGAATCCGCAAATTGAAACGCGACCTGATGGCAGCTTATAAGGCACTGCACTATAAACCGGAAGAGGTTCTTCCGATTGAACAGGTACAGCGTGAAAAATTGAAATACCGGAAACACTAAGAATAGAAAGAAGGCAAACGATGAACGTTGCATTTATCCCGGTGCGTGGAGGCTCCAAATCCATACCGTTAAAAAATATCAAACCCATCAATGGAAAACCTCTGGTTTATTGGACCGTAAAAGCCGCTGTGGACTGCCCCGAAATTGATAAAGTTTATGTGGCAACCGACAGCCCGGCAATCAGGGAAACGGTAGAGCGGTTTCAGTTTGATCAGGCAGAAGTCATTGGACGAAGTGCAGAGTCTGCATCAGACACCGCATCCACGGAATCTGCGATGCTGGAATTTGCCGGACAATACGACTTTGACAATATAGTACTGGTACAGGCGACCTCCCCGTTGCTTACAGCGGAGGATTTGCATGGAGGATTCGCATTATACAATATGCCAGGGACAGATAGTGTGCTGTCTGTAGTTCCCCAGAAACGCTTTAACTGGGTAACCGATGGGAAAGGCATTGCCACTCCCTTGAATTATGATTATCTTCATCGTCCCAGACGCCAGGAATTTGATGGCTATCAGACAGAAAACGGGGCTTTTTATATCACTTCAAGGGAACGGCTGTTGGAGACAAAATGCCGTATCTCCGGGAATATCCGTGCCTATGAGATGGATGAGGCAACCTTTTTTGAGATTGACGAGCCCAGCGATTGGCTGATTATTGAACAGCTCATGAAAAAGAGACAGGAAAAACAGCAGTTGGCTGCCATTCCCCCCATCAAGATGCTGCTCACAGATTCCGATGGATGCCTCACAGATGGAGGCATGTACTATACGGAAAATGGAGATGAAATTAAGAAGTTCAGCGCTCTGGATGGAATGGGAATCGCCAAGCTTCGGGAAAAAGGCATGATTACCGGCATCGTCACTGGCGAGGACAGAGAACTGGTACGCCGTCGTGCCGAGAAGCTGAAAATGGAAGAACTCCACATGGGCATCCGAAATAAGCTGGCGGTGGTAAAAGAAATATGCGCCCGCAGAGGAATCTCTCTGGAGGAAGTGGCATATATCGGTGATGATATCAATGATATCGAGGTTATCCGTGCGGTTGGCTTTGGATGCAGCGTAGCGAATGGCATGGAAGAAGTCAAGGCGGCAGCCAGCTATGTGACAAAGACACCGGGAGGAAGCGGTGCTGTCAGGGAAGTGGCGGATTTGATAAGGAAGAGCATGGAATGAATGGAAAAAGAATAAAAACAGAGGACATTGGAGTCGTATGCTTTTATCTGGC
>CAKRNW010000179.1 GCA_934371505.1 uncultured Lachnospiraceae bacterium | reverse complement strand
TGCGTGGCAGAAAGTTTTCCGAGATAAGTAAAATATGCATTGTCGACTTGCTATAATCCCATCTTTGACAGCTGCGAAAAAATAAAACCGCTACAGCCCTTGTATTTATTAGGGCGGTGTACCATGTAAAGAAAGGGGAAAGAACGCATTTAATATATACGAAGAAAACGCATAAGTAAAAAGAAATGGCACGCGTTATTCAAAACGCGTGCCATTGATATTTGCATGTTCATGCTCAGCAAGGGGAATAATGATACATTTTCGTCCTTCCAGAATATCAGACCGGATTTCCGGAACCTTGTCAGGGGAAACTTTTAAGATGACATCTTTTTCCGGTCCAGGCTGATTTTCGGATTTTTCCTGAGTGAGTTCTGCTTTCAGAGCTTCCACCTCCAAAACCAGTTCCTGTTCTTTCTTACGGGCGGCACCTGCGGCGACGGCTTTTGTATCTAACAGCTGATCTACAGTAGGTGCATCTTCCTCAAACTCCTCTTCGTAGGATTTGGTGATCTTGGCAGAAACCTCCTCCGGAATACGGATATTGTTCATCAGCCCCTGTACCGCTTCCTTTGTCAAAACCACAGGGATAGGCTCCTCTTCAAATTCATCCTCCTGTTCCTCAATCAGCTCCTGCAAGCCGTTCTGTACATCCTCAAACAGCTTTTTTCCCCGTTCCTCATCATCAGGAACCGCCTGCTTGATGATGGCTTGGAAAGACTGTTTTTTCTCCGCTGCAGTGCGGCGGGAAGTGCAGCCAAAGGCAAGCTCGGAAAGTTCAGGATGAGGATCCTTTGGATTTTTAGCGTAAAATAAAACATTGTGGATATCGGTGCTCCGATCCGTAAAGGCAGGGAACAGAAATCCGTTTTCCGGTACATTGACGACCCAGTCGCGGATACGTACACCGATCCGGTTTTCATCCTCCCGGTAGCCTAAGCCCGGCTTCGTCAGTTCTACAGGACAGATAGCACACAACAGATATTCATAGACTTCATCAGACTCGTCATTTTTGATATTATCATTGGTGCGTACAATAACATCATAGGCATCATGGAATACCAGAATCAGGTAATTTCCCACATAGTCATAGGACTCAATGATTCGTTCATAGAGTCTGCTTAACAATTCTTCATTATTTAACCCGTCTGCCCGTAATCCCATAAGAAATTGCTGCTTCCCGCCGGGAGCTTCCTCTTCCAGAGGAAATTCATATTCCAGCAGATTGTTTCCCAGTGTACCGGAAAGAACCTTTTTGGCAATCTCCAGATATTTGTAAAATTCCTCATCTTCCAGATTCAGGAAATTCTGGGCGAAAGACAATACTACTTCTTTGTGGGCATTTACATAGCATCCGCTCATACGGGTGAAGGTGCATTCATTTTTTTTGAGCCTGCGTTTTAATTCCAGGATATCCTTTTTGGTCATAGAAAAATCTCCATTCTTGCCCGCTTTTCAGGGCATCTTAAGTTTGTACGCTCAGGAACGCAGACTGGCAACCAATTTAGAAACATCAGACTGCACCTGCTGACGGTTATCCGGTGTGAATACAGTGTCCACGATATGAATCTGGGAAAAGGTTGCCTTCATGCCAAGGTCATACAAGGTGTTGGATTTCAGACCGAGTACAACAGGACGGGAAAGTACATTCGGATTCTCACGGACGATAATACCCTGCTCTCCATTGCTAAGCTCCACATAGGAACCGGCAGGTAAGATATGGATACACTGCTCCAGAGCATCCACCACGGAAGAATCATACCGATGCGGCTCACTATGCATGATTTTTAAGGCAGAAAAAGGAGACATCGGTGATTTGTAGGAACGGATTGCGGTCAATGTATCATAGATGTCAGCCACCTGTATAATGCGAGTACCGGGCAAAAGAACCTGATCGTAGTTGGGATAGGAAGGCACCCGGTTGGATAAATCCCTGGAAAGCTGGATGATATAGCGCCTCACACCGGCAGGGTACTCATAATTGGTACTCAGAATATGGAAACCATCCAGAAGGCAACGATACATGACACCCATTTCCTCGTCGGTAAGTGTTCCCTGCTTTTGCAAGATCTCAGGAGGAACCAGGAACTTACCCAGGTCATGAAAGATAGCTGCTTCAATGAGATGTTTTTTTTCTTTATTATCCAGCTGCATTTTTCCTGCAAGCAGGGCAGTGAGAATTGCCACATTTAATGTGTGTTTACTGATAAAGTCATTTTCTCCCCGCAGACATTGGTTAAATGTCATTTTTTTGGTACAGAATCCAAAACGGTGATAGAGCAGATCTACCAGTTCATCCAGCTTCTGCGGTTCTTTATCGTGAATGACGCTTAAGAGAATTTCATCCACAACATAGGTTTGTACACACTGAAAACGTTCAAAATCCAATTCTTCGGGAGTGATAGGAGGTACGGGTTCTGCTGCATCCAGAACATAGGTGCCATAAAGATTCAATTCGCTAAACATATCAAGCATATGGGAATCAATCTTGACACCGGCATTGTAAAGAAGAACGCCTTCCTTATTATAAATTGGCTTTGCAATTTTGTTGCCAATCTCCATGTCACTTGTTTTTACGTAACGCATAACACCCCTCCAGCATAACCCAAGTAGGACTATTATAAAGAATATGATGAAGAAAAACAATATTTTGACAGGATTTTTGCCAAATTAAAAGTTTTACAAAAATCTTACGTTGCTTTTACTCCACCTTGATAGTGGCGGTCTGGGTGCTATGGTACACTCCTGCTTGTAAGAACGAAA
>CAKRNW010000178.1 GCA_934371505.1 uncultured Lachnospiraceae bacterium | reverse complement strand
ATGGGCGTACCTTTCGAGTACTGTTCCTTAATGCGTTCTACTTCTTCTCTTCTTAACATGATTCTCCTTCCTCAATCTCCTTGATTCTTTTCTTTAGGCGGATTCAATATATTTATTAGCACATATCCATTCCCTGAACCTGTCCTCCCATCAGTTCCTCCTCGGTCATAACATTCCAGAAATTCTCGCTGTTCCAAAAACTGACATAGATTTCTCCGTCCTCTACGTTAATCGGACGCTGTTCAAAGCCTTCGCCCCATCCGTCACTCATCTGTCCGGTCCAGTATTCTTTCAGTACCTTAATATCTTCCTCTGTCAATGGCTCACTGATTTTACATTCCAGAACACCATACAGTTCCCCATTTATCTCAGCTACCTTGGGATGTGCCGACATAACTTTTGCTGCCACTTCCCTGCTTTCATCAAAGTAATGCATGAGACCTCTGGTTTCTTCTCCTACACATTCCTCCTTTGCAATGGCTTCTGCTATCGCCTCTGCATACGGTGTAAGGTCACTGCGGTACAGATTGCCTTCGTCTACGCCTTCCACCATCAGGTTTCCTGTAAGAGGACTATATAAACAAAACTTTTCAAAGCAGTCATAATCAATTTCCAACGGTTCCGCAAACTCTCCCTTGTACTGACCATACTCCTCTATCGGTCTGATGGCTCCCACGAATCCACCCTCCACATATCCGCTTGTTACAAGAGTTCCAACTCTTTTATCAGCGGCAAAGGATGCATAATTGATATGAGGGAGTAAGATTTCATCCACATCAAACAATCCCGATTCCGTTACAAGAAATTTTCCATACTCTTCATCGTTATGTACCAACGGATTGATTTCAAACTCCCCAAGGTGTGTTGCAATATAAGCCACATCCGGGAAATCACATAAGCCGGTAAATTCCACCACCATTGCAAGCTGATTCATTTTTACTTCATCAAACCGCTTGACGGCATGACACATTTCGTTAAACAGTGTCAACTGTTCTACCTCTCTTAAATCCTCCGTTGTCGGCACAAGAATTTCCGGCAGACGTAAGTTTTCAATTTCAATTACTTCCATTTCCCAATAGTCCTGCACCTGTAACCGTTCCTTTACCTTGTTCATGGAACAGATATCCATTGGCAGATAGAAAAATTCCGTATCCTCTCTCTTGTTCTGCACCTCTACAACTGCCACAATCTCATCCGATGCAACAAAAGGCGGAAAGTTTTTCCCGTTGTACACTTCCTGCATTTGAAAGCCATGATCTACAAAGACACCATAGGGTAAGACTTCTACCCGGCTCTCCTTCAAGGTCTTTTTCGCAAACTCAATAAAATTGGTCTGTGCTTTTTCTTCTTCTGATATTCCGAGGAACTCATCCAAGTAAAAACGTTCCCCGACCTGTCTGGCATCTGAAAAATCCGTAAGCAGTGAAAGACCTTTCATACTGAATGTCAGATTGATTAAATCCTGCATGGTAGCCACACCATAATCCTCCGCATACACTGACAGAACTTTTCTTTCATATTCCGTCAGGCTTTCCATCCTCTTGGCAAAGAAATTTACCTCATCCATGTTTACAGTCTGACCTTCAAATCTATGCAGGGGATTTTCCTGCTCTGACACTTCCACAAGTCTGCACATGGGTACTATTTCTTCAATACCAATCCGCCTCATCTGCAAATTTAATTCCGCATCTGACAATGGAAGTTCAATATTTCTTCTTCCTCCGCTTAATACCTTAATCCGCATTCCACACCTCCTGCTTTACAATTTCCACTCCACACTTCTCGATGACAAAGGCATTCACGATGATCCTTAGTATTTCATCGGGTATCAAATCCCGGTCAGTCAGCTCCGACAAGCGGATGTGCTTGGTTCCGTTATAAACATCCTTCGCAGCATGAAAAAGAATGTACTGCTCCAATGTCACTCCGCCGAGCCTTATCCTGTCAAAATAAATCCCGGTATCCAGCACATTTTTACATACTCTGTCCCAGAGTTCCTCATCCGCAGACAAAAGAAATACGGCGGCAGCATAATTTGGTGTATGCTGTAATGCTTTCGCTCTCTTTCCCATAAGCAGAGAGTAAAAATCATTCCTGTGTTTCATGCTTCTGAAAATAAGTTCCTTATCAACCTCTCCAAAGATTTCCTCCACCCTTTTTTTCAGATGTTCCAACTGCATCCGGCTGATAACACAGTCTACGATTTCAGAATAGTTACCCCGGCTTTTCCAATCCATCTCCTCAATGATGCAGATACCATATCCTCTGGGTCTGTATCCCGGTGGCTGTTGCATCTGCTTTTCTAATACCCGAAGTGCTGGACTCAAACAAAACAATTTTGACATTTCTACCTCCACAAAAAACACCGGATGACACTCGCATGTCATCCTTATGTTCAAAATAAGGCGGCACCTATTCCATTTCTAAAATAAGTACCGCCTTGCGTTCCTACCCATATTCATTTTTAACTTTGCTTACCACTCCCTCCTGCGTTTTTTCTCCAAATCACTTCCAAAACCATTTTTTTACCCCTGTGCATCTTTAAAAATGGGCAAAAAAATCGGGCAAAAACTAGCCATTTTTTGGTCTAATTTTTGCCCTCAAACCACAACATCTTGTGGTCAAATCCTACTTTTTCTTCTCTTTTCCACAATACTGCATCATTATTACACACTCAACATGCCCCGTATATGGAAATAGATCAACCGGTGTGGCTTTGTTCATGCGATAACCCAGTTTCTTCAGGTATCCTAAATCCCTTG
>CAKRNW010000177.1 GCA_934371505.1 uncultured Lachnospiraceae bacterium | reverse complement strand
CAGAATATCATGCCGAACAGGTCATTCATCAGATAGATTAAAGCGGTACGTTTACCGTTTTTGTTGGTTCCTATGGAGGATAAAAGAACAGGACATGCCGCACCTACACCGATACCCATGGTGACAGGGAATGCGGCGGAAAAGGTGATGGCTCCGGTTACGGATAATGCCTGCAGAATACCCACAGATGCGGATGCGCTCTGTAATACGGCAGTGATGAGAATTCCCACGATAATTCCCACAAAAGGATTGCTGAAAGAGGTGAGCATACTGATAAAATGCTCGTTCTCACGAAGGGGTGCCACCGCACCGCTCATGGTCTGCATTCCCATCATCAGTATGGTAAAACCAAGTAAAATGTCTCCCACATTTTTGTGGGTGGATTTCTTTGCAAGCATACGGAACAGAATTCCGATGACTGCCACAACAGCGGCGATGGTCGCCGTGGACAGAAGCTGGGCAATTCCACTGGAGCCATCAATATAAGAAAGACAGAGAATCCAACCGGTCACACTGGTACCGATATTCGCTCCCATAATAATACCGATTGCCTGGGACACCTTCATCATGCCGGAATTCACAAATCCCACAACCATAACGGTGGTTGCGGAGGATGACTGGATAATTGCAGTCACCACGGTTCCCAGAAGTACGCCCTTCAGGGGGGTGCTTGTAAGCTTGTACAAAATCAATTCCAGTTTCTCACCGGCCGCTTTTTTCAAGCCATCCCCCATCAGGGACATACCAAACAGGAAAAGTGCTACGCCACTAAGCAGTGTCAAAATCAATGTAATGTTGTTCACGAAAGTGTCCTCTTTACTCTCTAGTCGTTTTTACTCTATTTGTATTTCCTTTTGATTATAATACACTTTACATGAATTTTTCCAGCACTTTACATATTTTTTACATTCCGTTATTCGATGACAAAGTTATTCACATTTTTACGCAGTTCTTCGGCGGATTGTTCTGCCTGTTTTGCGTTCTTCATTACCTCGGCGGAACCACTGGAAATGGATACGGTTTTCTGGGCAATACTAGTGGTTCCCTGGGCACTGTCGTTGGAAGCGGTGGTAATACCATCGATGGACTCGGTAATGCTGTTGATGGAAGCTACCAGTTCCTGAGAAGCCGCGCTGAAATCTGCCACCAGGTCATTAACCGCAGCCGCGTCGTTGTTGTAATCGTCAGCCATCTTTTCAAACAGATTAAAGCTGTCCACCACATCATGATCCACGAAGTCCATCATGCGATTCGAGTCTTTCGCAAGATTTTCTACCGCATGGTTTACATTTTCTGTCACCTTCTGGATATTGGCAACCGCCTCTTTGGACTGTTCTGCCAGCACACGGATTTCCTCTGCCACAACGGCAAAGCCTTTTCCTGCTTCTCCGGCACGGGCTGCCTCAATGGATGCATTTAACGCAAGGAGATTGGTCTGACCGGTAATGGAAAGGATGGAATCTGCCAGTACACTGATCTGCTCCACAACCTTTGCCTCCTCCAGAGCCTGTCCCAGACTGCCACGGATTTCTTTACGCATCTGTGCCATCTTCTGACGGTTTGCAACTGCTGCTGTCTTGGTCTCGGAGGCACGTTTATGGATGGAATCAGACTCTGCTGCGCCGTCCTGTGCACGCACGGCAATTTCTCTGGCTGCCCCATCAATCTGCTGGGTCATGGTATTGATCTGCTCCGCGGAAGCTGCTGTTTCTTCGGTGCTTGCTGCCAGTTCCTCGGTGGTGGCAGATACATCCTCGATTTCTCCGTTCAATGCATAGACATTTTTGTCAATGCTCTCTACGACAACATCAATATTGGCAGCCTCGTCTTTTACCTTTGCCAGCAGTCCACGCACGGAATCCCGCATGGTTTCCAGTTTCTGTGCCAGTTTTCCGAAATCATCGCGCCGCTTATGTAACTGTTCCGGAACAGGTTGTGCAAAGTTTCCTCCTGCAATCACATCAATGCTTGCAGAAACCTTCTTTAAGGATTTGGTAATATCCGTTGCGATCAGCACAATCAGAACGGTTAAAAGAAGCAGTAAAAGAATACATGCGATAAAAATGGTCGTCGTGGTCGTGGTTACAAAGGAAGTAAGCTCCCCTTCCCTTGCAGCTACCTCCTGATCGATATAATCTGTATAATTGCCGGTTCCTACCACCCAGTCAAAGGGTGCGAAATATTCACTGTAGGAACGTTTGGGGGAGGATTCGGTTTCTCCCTCCTTCGGGAATACGTAGTCCACGTATCCGCCGTTTTCTTCCACTGCCACACGGATGATTTCCTTTACCATCTTATAGCCGTTGGCATCTTCTGTTTCCATACGGTTGGTTCCTTCTGTATCATTTCCCAAAAGAACCACATTCGTTCCGTCTGCCTGGTCAATCCAGAAATAGCCGGCATCCCCATAACGCAGCTGGCGTACCTCATCCGCAGCAACCTCTTTTGCCTCCTGCAGGGTGTATTTGCCATTTTCATATTCACCATTAATCTCATTCAGCAATGAAATTACAACACCAACCTGCTGTTTGATTGTCTGGTCATAATTCTCCCGAATCGTTGATTCTGTAGTCGCTACCGCTTTCCTTTTTATCAGAATCATACTCTGCAGCGATATGACACAGGTAAATGCCTCGGTGAAAATCACAATGAGCAGAATCAGAATCAATTTTGTTCTTACTTTTAAATTTTTCATGTGTCCTCCCTCTGTCAAAATATTTTCATAAAAATATTCCGGCATTTTTTCTATATAAACATTGTAGCATTCTGCCATCCTTTGGTCAATGTAGCGAAACGGGAAAGCGAAACGGGAAAG
>CAKRNW010000176.1 GCA_934371505.1 uncultured Lachnospiraceae bacterium | reverse complement strand
AAAGCAGAGGAATTACCCAAGGATTCGCCGCAGAAACAGAAAAACAATGTGGAAATCCACCTCGACCCCACCCAGGCGCAATCCCTTGACTCCTATCTGAAATAACCTTAAATACAGAATATAAAAAGAGTGTGCCGTGATAACATCGGCACACTCTTTGACTATGCGACTGACTGGGCATCATTTTCAACAAAGGGCATTACAGCCGTCTTCCTGTTCAATCTCAAAGTAATAATTCGTGTAAAAGGACTCAGCGTTTTTGGATTTCGTGATATGAAGATTCATGGTATCATCCTCCTTCACCCCTTATTATAGAAGACAATGACATAAAATAACAGATATAAAAACGAAAAATTTGACATAAAAAAAGCAGGTTTTATAAGGCCTGCGGATACTTTTTTGATTATGCAGCTGTCAAACTCCCGTGCATGATGCACGGCGGTTCTTTTGATTCATGGGAAATAAATAGCAGTTTAATCTTTTTTTAATTGGAAATTCATCTGCCGTGAAGAAAAATCAGTTACGCTGTCGTTTATAAATAAAGTATTGACAAGAAGCAAAAAATGCATTACTGTACTAATGATATAATACAGTAATAAAATGATACAGTGGAAAGGAATAAATGTAATGAGTACATTGGTACAGATTGAGGATCTGAGTAAGATCTATAATCCTGGTGAAAATGAAGTCAGAGCTTTGGATCATGTCAATTTGGAGATTGAGGATCAGGAGTTTGTGGCGATTATCGGTCATTCCGGTTCCGGCAAATCCACCTTGATGAATATGCTGGGATGCCTGGATGTACCCACATCGGGAACCTACCGTCTTCACGGAAAGGATGTCTCCGATCTGAGTGATGACGAGTTATCCGATATCCGGAATAAGGAAATCGGGTTTGTTTTTCAGGGATTTAATCTGATTCAAAACCTGACGGCCTTGGAAAACGTGGAACTGCCTTTGATTTACCGCAAGGTTCCAAAGGCAAAAAGAGAAGAACTGGCAGTGAATGCTCTGGAAAAAGTGGGCTTGGGACACCGCATGGATCACAGACCGGCCCAAATGTCCGGCGGACAGCAGCAGCGTGTGGCAATCGCAAGAGCCATTGCACAGGCACCGCCCATTATCCTGGCGGATGAACCCACCGGAAATCTGGATTCCACATCTACAGAAGAAATTATGCAGATTTTGAAAGATTTACATAAGGAAGGGCGCACGGTAATCATCATTACACATGACAATGATATTGCAAAACAGGCACCTCGTCGCATTATGATTAAGGACGGCAAGGTGGAATCTGACACGAAGTATGACCATGAGGGAGGAAACGAAAAATGAGAAAGAAGAATGCAGCAGAGATAGAAGAAGGAAAGAAAGTAAAAAAGAAATTATCTAAGAAGGCGAAACGCCGGATTGTGATTTTCACCGTGGCAGGTGCTGTCATTATTTCCGTGATGGTACATGGACAGATTCAGGCAAGACAGCCTGTGCCGGCAGAAACCACCCAGGTACTTACCGGGGATCTGGAGCAGACTTTAAACACCAGCGGTACCGTGGAAAGTGAACAGACCAAAACCTACTATTCACCGGTGGGAGCCACCATTCAGGATGTACCGGTGGAACTGGGAGATGCGGTGACGGCAGGACAGCTTCTGGTTGCCTATGATGTGAATGATCTGAAGAATGCCAAAGAACAGGCGCAGTATCGCACCCAGGCTGCCGTGAACAGTTATCTGGGAAGTGCAGCTCAGAATACCCAGAGTGGAGGAAAGTATGCGGAGGCATCTACCAATCTGGATGTATTGGAGCAACAGATTTCAGACCAGAAAAATCTGGTTTCTTTATTAAAAGACCAGTTGGAGGATAAAACCAACGAGAAGAAAAATGTTTACCAGAAAAAGGATGTGGAACTGCAGAAAAAGCTGCTGACAGAGCAGGCAAACCTTTCCAGTGCCACGGGAGCAGATGCCCAGGAGGAAATCAACTGGAGAATCCGTAACATCCAGAGTGACATTGCCCAGAATAACTATGATTTATCCATGGTAGATCAGGACGCAGAGTTAAAGCAGATGAGCAAGGCGGTGGAGGATGCCCAGGATGTTTTGAGCAAATATGAGGAAGCCCGCACAGAGATGAAATCCCAGAAAAGCGGAAATGAGGCGAACCAGAGCAGCAGCTACAGTGCAGCAAGCTTAAATGCCAGTGCAAATGAAACCAAGCTTTCCCAGGAGATTGCAGAAGAAAATCTGGAACTGGCACAAAATGGTGTGACAGCCGATTTTGACGGTATTATTACCAGCCTGTCTGTGAAGGATGGAGCGCTGGCAACCCAGGGAATGGAACTGATTGAGGTACAGAGCAACAAAGAAGTTTGTGTGAAGGTGGAGTTGACCAAATATGATCTGGAAAAAGTGGCCGTGGGACAGAAAGCGGATGTGACCATTGCAGGACACGTTTATGAAGGAGAAATATCCAGAATCTATCATATGGCGATCAAGAATGCATCGGGAAGTTCTGTGGTGCAGGCTCTGATTCATATTGATAACCCGGACGATGGAATTTTCCTGGGAATTGAAGCAAAGGTGGTGATTCACATAGCAGAGAGTCATGATGCCCTGCTGATTCCTGTGGAAGTGATCAACGCGGACACGAAAGGCAGCTTTGTCTATGTGGTGGAAAACGGTGTAGTTACCAGAAAGGATATCGTTACCGGTATCAGTTCTGACACCTATACAGAGGTTCTGGATGGACTCTTGGCAGGAGATGCTGTGATTGTGGACAGCAGTACTGTTGAGGAAGGAATGAATGTTACAGCATATGATTCCGCTGCACAGCAGCAGTA
>CAKRNW010000175.1 GCA_934371505.1 uncultured Lachnospiraceae bacterium | reverse complement strand
GCAAAGCAGATGGGGGATGAATATGTCTCTGTGGAGCATCTGTTCCTTGCCATGATTAAGTACCCTAACAAAGAAATCAAGGAAATCTGGAAAGAGTACGGCATTACCAGAGAGAGGTTCTTACAGGTATTGTCTACGGTGAGAGGCAATCAGCGTGTTACCAGTGACAATCCGGAGGCAACTTATGATACCCTTGCCAAATATGGTCAGGATCTGGTGGAGAAAGCCAGAAATCAGAAACTTGATCCAGTCATCGGCAGAGATAATGAAATCCGGAACGTGGTGCGGATCCTTTCCCGTAAGACAAAGAATAACCCCGTACTGATTGGTGAGCCAGGTGTAGGTAAAACCGCGGTAGTAGAGGGACTGGCACAGCGTATTGTCCAGGGGGATGTACCCCAGGGTTTGAAGGATAAAAAGATTTTCGCACTGGATATGGGTGCGTTGGTTGCAGGTGCCAAGTATCGTGGTGAGTTCGAGGAACGTCTGAAAGCTGTTCTGGAGGATGTGAAGAATTCTGATGGTCAGATTATTCTGTTCATTGATGAACTGCACACCATTGTGGGCGCGGGCAAAACCGATGGCGCACTGGATGCAGGCAATATGTTAAAGCCCATGCTGGCGAGAGGTGAACTGCACTGTATCGGTGCTACCACTCTGGATGAGTACCGCCAGTACATTGAGAAGGATGCGGCTCTGGAACGTCGTTTCCAGCCGGTTATGGTGGAGGAGCCCACAGTGGAGGATACCATCTCCATCCTTCGTGGCTTGAAGGAGCGTTACGAGGTATTCCATGGCGTTAAGATTATGGATAATGCTCTGGTCAGCGCCGCCGTGCTGTCCAACCGTTACATTTCTGACCGTTTTCTGCCGGATAAAGCCATTGACCTGGTAGATGAGGCATGTGCGCTGATTAAAACAGAGATGGATTCCATGCCTACAGAGCTGGATGAGCTTCACCGCCGTGTGATGCAGATGGAGATTGAGGAAACTGCCTTAAAGAAAGAGACGGATAATCTTTCCAAAGAGCGTCTGGCAGATTTACAGAAAGAACTGGCAGAGTTAAAGGAGGAGTTCAACAACCGTAAAGCTCAATGGGACAACGAGAAATCCTCTGTGGATAAGTTGTCCAAACTTCGTGAAACTATTGAAGGAATCAACAACGAGATTCAGATCGCACAGCGTGAGGGAAATCTGGAGAAAGCGGCAGAATTAAGCTATGGCAAACTCCCTGCCCTAAAGCAGGAACTGGCACGGGCTGAGGAAGAAGTGAAGAATAAAGACTTATCGCTGGTACATGAGCAGGTAACAGAGGAAGAAATCGCAAGAATTGTGTCCCGTTGGACCGGTATCCCTGTTACTAAGCTGACGGAGAGTGAGCGGAATAAAACCCTGCAGCTGGATAAGATCTTACATCAGCGTGTGGTTGGACAGGACGAGGCTGTGGAGAAAGTGACGGAGGCAATCATCCGTTCCAAAGCCGGAATCAAAGATCCTGCCAAACCCATCGGTTCTTTCCTGTTTTTAGGGCCTACCGGTGTAGGTAAAACCGAACTTGCCAAATCATTGGCAGCAGCCCTGTTTGACGATGAAAACAATATGGTTCGTATCGATATGAGTGAGTATATGGAGAAGTATTCTGTGTCTCGCTTGATCGGAGCACCTCCCGGATATGTGGGTTATGAGGAAGGCGGTCAGTTGACTGAGGCTGTCAGACGGAAACCCTATGCGGTTGTCCTGTTTGATGAGATCGAGAAGGCACACCCGGATGTGTTCAATATCCTGTTACAGGTATTGGATGATGGCCGGATCACCGACTCCCAGGGACGTACCGTGGATTTCAAGAATACCATCCTGATTATGACCTCCAATATCGGAGCGCAGTATCTGTTGGACGGTATTTCCGAGAATGGTACGATTAAGGAGGATGCGGAGCGGATGGTTATGGATGATCTGCGTGCCCACTTCCGTCCGGAATTTTTGAACCGTCTGGATGAAACCATTCTGTTCAGACCTCTGACGAAAGATAATATCTCCGGTATTGTGAAACTCATTGTGGACGACCTGAACCGCAGACTGGCAGACAAGGAACTGAAGGTAGAATTGACACCGGCAGCGGAGCAGTTTATTGTGGACAATGCCTTTGATCCGGTCTATGGTGCCCGTCCGTTAAAGCGTTACATCCAGAAAAACGTGGAGACATTGGCAGCACGGTTGATTCTGGAAGATAAGGTGGATATAAAAGATACCATTCTGATTGATGTGAACCAGGACAAACTGGAAGCCAGAAAGAAATAAAAGCTATTTTTAAACGAAAAGAACCTCTGGGGCATGAAGTGAAGCCTCAGAGGTTCTTTTCTGCGTGTGCGTCCGGCAGTACGCAGTCTTCTATATTTATTATAGTTTTACACGGACACAGCGATGGTGATCATCATGGCAATTACGCAGCAAAGGATGAAACCAAAGCGGGGAATGTCCTCTTTCATAAAGTTCGCAATCTTAGTCATTATTTTATTCTCTTTCTTCTTATTTTCCAATTATTTCAGGGCACTACTGGCAAGCATATGGTCGATGCCGTCCATCAATTTGATGGATAAAGTAGTTAAAATGCCACAGACAAGCGCTGCGCCACCTAAACTTGCTACGAAGTAGAAAAGAAAAGTGCCGAGGTCTTTCAGAATCTCTATCATAATGTATGTACCTGCTTTCTGTAACGATTCAGAGCCATGCAAATTGCTTTCTGCGCATGCTTGCATGCAGGCAGAATAGCAAATTTATATGGTTCTGAATCGTTATCTTAAATGTTATTTTATTTTTGCATGCGAAATAAACCTGCGGAAAGTGGAAAACACTTGCAGGCTGAAGAAAGACAGATTTTTAGATATAGTCGGAGAAGTA
>CAKRNW010000174.1 GCA_934371505.1 uncultured Lachnospiraceae bacterium | reverse complement strand
GTCTACCAGATGATGCTCGGTTGTATCGGTGAGGAACGGGTACGCCTGTTAGAGGGGGTAAAAAATGCCAAGCTTGCTGCCTGGTGGGACAGAGCTGTGGATGTGATTCCCGGTGACAGCGGAAAGGGTATCGGCGTGAAGCAGTTGCTGCGGTACTATCACCTGGATCAATCGGAGGCGATGGCATTTGGCGATGGCAATAACGACATTGAGATGCTTCAGGCGGTGGGAGCCGGTGTGGCGATGGAAAACGCCTCCCTGGAGTTAAAAGCGGTGGCAACGGAAATCTGTGGCCATGTGGCAGAGGATGGCGTTTATCACTATTGTCTGGAACATGGTTTCATATAAGAATGGAGCAAATGTGAAGATGAAAGCAGTCATGAAAAAAGACCGGGTTTTTCCTTTAGGAGCCATTAGAGAGAGTGATGGCATTCATGTGGCAGCCTGCCTGAAACCAGAGAAAACCTGTGGTATGGTACTGTTTAGCAAAACCGGCAGAGAGCTAGGGAGAATTCCCTTTGCCTGCCGCATGGGAAATGTTTTTTACGGAAAACTTACGGGAGTAAACCCCGATCAGATTTCCTATTGTTTTTATCAGGACGATGCCCTGATTCCTGATCCCTATATGAGGAAAAGCACAGGAAAAGTGCGTTATGGAGAGCCGGCGGAGACATGTCGTCTGGCACAGATTTACGAGGATGCTTTCAACTGGGGAGAGGATACAGAGCCCAGGATTCCCTGGAGTGATGCAGTGTGTTATCTTTTGCATGCCCGAGGATTTACCAAGCATGTTTCCTCTAAGGTGGCACATAAGGGAACCTTTGCCGGTGTCCGGGAAAAGATTCCCTATTTACAGCAGTTAGGTGTTACTACCCTGGAATTTATGCCGGTCTATGATTTTGAAGAAATCCAGCAGCCGGAGATTGTGGGAAATGCGGTGCTCCAGCCGGAGGAACTGCCTACGAAAATCAATTACTGGGGATTCAAAAAAGGTTTTTATTTCCTGCCTAAATCTGTATACAGTTCCAATCCGGATTCCTGCGTGGAGATGAAGGAACTGGTAAAAGCCCTGCATCTGGCAGGCATGGAAATCCTTTTACAGTTTTTCTTCCCGAAGGATTACCGCATGGAGCAGGTGAAGGAGGTTCTGACCTGGTGGAAACAGGAATATCATGTGGATGGCTTTCATGTGAAGGGTGAGAATATCCAGATGGAGCAGCTGGCGGCAGACCCTTTGTTCCAGGATACCAAATTGATTTACGAGGGCTTTGATACCGGAAGAATTTATGGAAAGAATGAGATTCCTTCCTACAAAAACCTGGGTTTATATGATGAGCATTACCTTTATGAAACCCGGAAATTCTTAAAAGGTGATGACAATATGATCCGGGAAACCCAGAAGAACTTTTATGCGTCCTCTCCTTATTATGGAATCATTCACAGCCTGGCAAATTATAATACCCTCACCATGTGGGACATGGTCTCCTACGACCGGAAGCACAATGAGGCAAATGGCGAGGAAAACCGTGACGGCAGTGATGGTAATTTCAGCTGGAATTGTGGAGAGGAAGGATCAAGTCGCAAGAAGGCGATTATGTCCCTGCGTCAGAAGCAGCTGAAAAATGCTTTTGTTTTATTGTTCCTTATGCAGGGGACGCCCATGCTTACGGCAGGAGATGAGTTTGGCAGAACCCAGGAGGGTAACAATAATCCCTGGTGTCAGGACAATGCCATCAACTGGGTGAACTGGAAATATCAGGAGAAAAATAAAGACCTGTTACAGTTTGTAAGGGAACTTATAACATTTCGGAAAATCCACCCGATTTTCCATAGAGGAGAGGGAATGCGTCTTATGGATTCCTTATCCTGCGGCTGCCCTGATTTATCTTTTCATTCCGAGGAGGCGTGGAAAAACCAGCAGCTTCCCTATGAGCATCATTTTGGTGCCATGCTCTGTGGCAAGTATGTCGAAAGGGAAAACGGAGAACAGGATGACAGCTTTTATCTTGCCATCAATATGCACTGGCAGAAGCATGTGTTTGCTCTGCCCAATCTCCCCAAAGGCCTGGAATGGGAGCTGTGCATGGAGACAGGAACAGACAAGGATTTGATTGCGGATGACATCCGGAAGGCAGTGCTGGAATCCCGTTCCATCCGTGTTTATAAGAGCAGACCGGTGAAAGGGACGAAAAGAGACGAATGATGCATCCCTGGAAACATTTTAAAACGATTACCCATCACAAAATTCTGGTGATGAAAAACTGCTTTCGGGTGGGACTTTATAAGCAGGGGCTCCTTCATGATCTGTCCAAGTATTCCCCTGCCGAGTTCCTGGTAGGGGCGAGATACTATCAGGGAGACCGCAGCCCGAATAATGCGGAGAGGGAGGCTATTGGCTATTCCTCTGCCTGGCTGCATCATAAAGGACGAAATAAGCATCATTATGAGTACTGGATCGATTACAGTACCAGAGAGGTGCCGGGAGGTATGGCTCCGGTTGTCATGCCGGACAAGTATATCGTGGAAATGCTGATGGATCGTATCGCGGCTTGTCAGGTATACGAAGGAGAACACTTTACCTGGGAATCCCCTTTAGAGTATTATAGGAAGGGAAAGAATCCGGTGCCCCTTCATCCATACACCAAAGAGATGCTGGAGCTTCTGCTTCATATGCTGGCAGAGAAGGGAAGAGAGGAAACTTTTCTTTATATCCAAAAGGAAATCCTGAAGAAAAAGAAAAAGTAATTCCTGGAACAGGAACCGATGAAAGTCTGCAGACATAACATAGGGTAAGAAAACTTCTTGGGGAATCCCTATGAATCAGTGTATGCTTTTAATTTTGTTACTGCTTATTAAAAGTGGAAATAACAAAGGATGTGGATGCAGACAGGAGCAAAAATGCGGCTGTGGATGTGAGCGGGAGAATCAATGTTGTTCCAGACCGGAACCCAGAGCAGC
>CAKRNW010000173.1 GCA_934371505.1 uncultured Lachnospiraceae bacterium | reverse complement strand
GCCACAGGCATGGTATTATCCCTGTTTAAACAGTTTGGAACAGATTCCTATATCGGTATGTTTGTGTCAATCCTGGTGAGCTGTACCGAGACCATTTTTTATACCATGTCCGTCTATTTTCTGGTGGCACGGGTTACAAAGACCAGATGGACATTGGCAGGAGCCTTACTTTCCAGTCTGGCAGGGGTGATTGCCAGTGCTTTTCTTGCCGGTCTTATGTAGTTTAAATGATAAAATTAAATCACGACATAATATTTAAACATTTTCTTCTTCCATCATTTCTTCCAGGTAGCCTCTGTCCCACAACAGGATCTTCAGCTTTTTGGCGGCCTCCACAGCAGGGGATGTGAAATATTGGTTAGTGAGGACGGCACCCACCATACGGTCATAGTAATCTCTTCCGGCATAGGCTTCCTGGATGGCTTTTACGCCCACCGGCTCCTGATAGCGTTTGCACTGGATGGCGTAGGTGATGCCGTCCTTTTCCGCCAGAATATCAATGCCGTAATCTCCGCTTCCCTTCGTCACCTGCACATCGAGAAAACCATGCTTCTGCAAAAGCTCCGCACAGAAATATTCAAAATCGTGTCCCTCCATCTCATCAAAAGGAAGAGGATGGGGCTTGCGCTTTAACAGGCGCAATATTGCAAGAATGAAAATTCCCAACACAGCTATGGCAGCTGCGGCCATCATATATTCTGTCTTCATATCGCGTTTTCCACAAACCTTTCTATTTCCAATCAAAGGAATCCCATTTGACAACCTTGTCTGAGAAGCATAGTATAGGAATGATTATAATGAAAGAAAAGTGAAACAGCAAGCGATAAGGAGTTTTTATGGACAATCTGATTTTCAGCTTAAATGCAACAGTACCGATTTTTCTCATGATGGTGGTAGGCTACTTCCTGCGTCAGGTAAAAATTGTGGATGGACCTTTTATAAAAACCCTGAATTCCTTTAACTATAAGGTTACATTACCGGTGTTATTATTTTATGATTTATCCTCTTCGGACTTTTCCGCTGTGTGGGATACCTCCTATGTATTCTATTGTTTTTTTGTGACCCTGTTCTGCATTTTACTGATCTGGTTCATGGCGGGAAAATTTTTGAAGAGCAGAGAACTGACGGGAGAATTTGTTCAGGCATCTTATCGGGGAAGTGCAGCGGTGCTGGGAGTAGCATTTATTCAGAATATCTATGGAACCTCCGGAATGGCGCCACTTATGATTCTGGCAACGGTGCCTTTATATAATATAGCAGCCGTTATTATATTATCTTTTACCGCTCCTGGACAAAGTGGCTTTTCTAAACAGCAATTAATGAAATCTCTAAAGGGGATTGCCACAAATCCGATTATCCTGGGAATTATTTTCGGTGTATGGATGTCACTGATGCCCTTTTCCCTTCCCATGATCATCCAGAAGACAATTTCCAGCGTGGCATCTCTTGCTACCCCACTGGCACTGATTGGCCTGGGAGCAGGCTTTGAAGGACGCAAAGCGTTGGCATTGATCAAACCTACGATTATCTGCAGCCTGATTAAACTGGTGATTCAGCCGGCCTGTTTCCTGCCACTGGCAGTGCAACTGGGATTCCGGGATGCGAAACTGGTTGCCCTTCTGGTGATGCTGGGGGCCCCCACGACTGTCAGCTGCTATATTATGGCGCAGAATATGCACCATGAAGGTACACTGACCTCCAGTGTGGTGGTGACAACCACCTTCCTGAGTGCAGTCAGCATGACCTTCTGGCTCTATCTGCTGCGCAGCTTCGGACTGATCTAGGACACTGACTGACCGATGCCTGACTCAATCAGCTTCTGATGGATCGTTTCAAAATCACCGGAGCCACATTCCAATAAAAACTGATGAAATTGCCGGTCAGAATATTCCTCTCCCCAGAGAGACTCCGCTTCCCGCTTCAGGGATAAAATTTCCAGATAACCAATAAAATATTTACAATAGTTGGCGGGTTCTTCCACCAGATAAGCGTAGACTTTCTGTCCATTTGTCAACCCGAAATTTTTCAAAATGGTGGATATCTGGTGTTCATCCGCACCATCGTTGTGGATACTGATATCCAACAGGGAAAGCAGGGCAAGCTGGAGACGACGATTGAGCTTTAGAGCCTCACAACAGTAGCTGTCAAGTTCCCTTCCCTGTTCCCGGAGAAGCTGTGCTCCATAATCGTAGGAGAGAAATTCCACATAAAGAGCCCAGCCTTCGGCATAACCGCCACATCCCAGAAGGTGACGGAGTGGGAGAACCTTTTGGGAGGAGAGATATTCTGTGGAGTAGACACTTTGGTACAGATGACCGGGAAATCCTTCGTGGGCCAGCACGGTGTATAATTCCACCGGTTCCGGAGCGGAACGGGGATTTAGGTAAATGACATTTTCTGTAGTGGCATCAATGGCAGGAGTCAGATAATAGGCAGGGGCTACATAAGGGGACAGGCAGTCGGACACTGTTTTTACCTTGCATTCCACGGGAACCGGAAGTGCCGGAAAGTCCTCCTGCATCCGGAACTCCAGCTGGTTCAGAATGGCTTCTGCATCCGTAAGAGGGAAGGAAAGAGAACCGGAATTCAGCTTGCTGCGAATCTCCGGATGAGCGGCAAAAAGTTCACTCAATTCCTGATAGGACTGTCCGATTTCATCGGCAAGCACTTCCTTCCACTCAGCAGGAATACGGGGAGAGCCGGTCTGACTGCGAAAATATAATGCATAGTAATCGGCTCCCTGAGGATAGCTGGATAATCCGGCCAACTGCCGGGACTGCCCTTTCAAAATTTCCAGTCCATCCGCAAGAGTTTCATAAGCCGGTCGGACTTTCGTTTGAAGCAGGCGGTCATTTTCCTCATCGTAACGGTTCTTTTGTTCGTGAGACAGCACCTGGTTCTGATATAATTCTTCGGTTCGTTCCCGGAAAGTAATTTGTAAAAAATGAGTGCCGTCCTGCAA
>CAKRNW010000172.1 GCA_934371505.1 uncultured Lachnospiraceae bacterium | reverse complement strand
GTCAGCAGTGAGCGTGTTTTCACGCTGCGCACCGTGGAGGATACCCTCCGCATTAGGCACTTTGTAGAGGATCAGAAACCGAAAACCGCTGTTTTGGCTGGCGGCGGCTTTATCGGTTTGGAAATGGCGGAAAACCTTGCAAAAATGGGTGTTTACGTCACCATCGTTCAGCGACCCAAGCAGCTATTAGCGCCGCTGGATGCGGATATGGCGAGCTTTGTCCATGCAGAAATGCGTAGGCACGGCGTGGCTCTGCGGTTAGGTGAAACCGTCATCGGATTCCGGCAGAACGGAGATTCCGTGTTGACGCTGCTGGAAGGAAGCGAGCCACTGCATTCGGATATGGTGCTGCTGGCCATCGGTGTTACCCCGGATACGCATTTGGCAAAAGATGCCGGACTCAGACTTGGTATTCGTGGCAGCATTACTGTCAACGAGCGGATGGAAACCTCCGTGCCGGACATCTACGCTGTGGGTGATGCCATAGAGGTCACCCATTTTGTGACCGGGCAGAAAACGTTAATTTCGCTGGCGGGTCCTGCCAACAAGCAGGGGCGCATTGCCGCTGACAATATCTGCGGCGGAAACAGCCACTTTCACGGCTCTCAGGGTTCATCTGTTCTGAAACTGTTTGACTTGACAGCGGCCTCTACGGGGATTAACGAAAAGGCGGCGCAGGCAGCAGGGATCGTTTATGACAAAGTCATACTTTTCCCGGCCTCCCACGCTACCTACTACCCCGGTGCGCAGTCCTTGACGATGAAGGTACTGTACGAGAAGGAGACCCTGCGTCTGCTGGGGGGGCAGATTGTTGGCGGTAACGGCGTGGACAAGCGCATTGATGTGATAGCAACTGCCATTCGCGCAAAAATGACAGCACTGGAACTGACGGAGCTTGACCTTTCCTATGCACCGCCCTATTCCTCCGCCAAAGACCCGGTCAATATGGCTGGCTTTATGATCGAGGACTTGGAGAGCGGGAAGGTGCGGCAGTTCCATTGGAATGATGTTGAGGACTTGCCTTGCGATGGCAGTGCGACGCTACTGGATGTCCGCACGGCGTGGGAGTATCAGCGGGGTCATCTGGACGGCTTTCGGAATATTCCCTTGGGCGATTTGCGGGAGCATTTGGACGAATTAGACCGGGGTAAGCCTGTCTATGTGAATTGCCAGACAGGGCTTCGCAGTTATCTGGCCTGCCGTCTTTTGACACAGTACGGTTTCACCTGTGCCCATCTTTCCGGTGGATACCGATTTTATCAGGTCGTAACAAAAGAGCCTCAGACAGTGCTGAGCGCCTATCCCTGCGGAATGGAGAAGCTATGAGTGAAAATCGCAGGTATCAGGCAAAGCATCCTATCAGACCATTTTACCAATGTCAGTAAAATGGTCTATTCCTCTTTTTTCTTCACCTTGTCATAATACGCCTTATACCTGTAAATCGTCCTCTCGCTGACATTGTTCCGTTTTGCAATCTCTACCATAGTCATGCTGCTTTCATATCCGGCAACAAAATCGTTATAGATTGCCATGCCGTCCCATCTTCCTTATATTTAATAGTTCTCTCCTGCCATCTGAAAGGGTGTACCGGTGTCGCAATAGTACAGTTCGGTCCAAAATAAACATTATTTCCAATCCGTACAGGACAAGTATCTAAAACTGTGAAATTAAAATTTGCATAGCAGTTATCGCCCATGCTTGTGAATACTCCATAGTCAAATTGAACCGGTCCCTGAAGATATACACCTTTCCCCCGATTCGGCAGCAATTCATCCAGTATCTGCTTTCTGACTGCTATCTGATCCTCAAATGTATTGTTGTACTGCTGAGAAAGCTTATGCGCTTTTACCCTCAAAGTACTCAGTATTTCATCGCTCGGATCATAGATTTTTCCCGAAAGCATTTTTTCCTGTTCCGTCATAGTAGTGTCCATCTTCTTAGAATCTGATTTGTTTTAAAATCTCCTCTTTCTCCGGCATGACTCGAAGTGCGCCTCTTCTAGTGGTAATGATGGAGGCAGCCGCGTTGGCGAAGGTAAGCATTTCTTCCATGTCCTGTCTGATCAGGTTTTGATATCCCTTCTTCAAAATCTGATGCAGCATACAGCCCATAAAGGTATCTCCCGCGCCGGTCGTTTCAATCGTATTTTCATTCAGGAATGCCGAAACCTCTGCCGTCTCCTCTCCGCAATAAGCACGACTGCCAGCTTTTCCCAATGATAGAAGAATCAGAGGAATCTGGAATTCTACCCGAAGCTGTTGTATCGCCTTCTCATAATCCTGTTCACCGGTAAACCATACCAGCTCATCATCGGATATTTTCAATATATGACAATGTCCCAGTCCATATCGAATCTGTTCCTTTGCCAGTTCCTCGCTCTCCCATAAAGGCTTTCTTAAGTTCGGGTCAAACGAAATCCAGACACCCGCTTTCTCAGCTGCCTCAACGGTGCTCACGGTTGCCGTTCTCACCGGCTCATCTGTAAGAGAAAGGGAACCATAATGAAAAATCTTTGCATTTCGTATCAGTTCTTCCTTCACTTCTTCCCTGCGAAGCATCATATCCGCTCCCGGCTTCCTGTAAAAGGAAAAATCCCTGTCTCCGTCTTCTTTCTTTTGTACAACTGCCAAAGTTGTATGTACTTCTTCATCAAAGCACAAACCTTCTGTTGAAATTCCAGTTTCCTTTAAGGCTTTCTCCAACTGTAATCCAAAGCCATCCTGACCAACTTTACCAATAAAAGCCGTTTTCCTTCCCAGCTTTTGCAACATGGCAAGCACATTACATGGGGCTCCTCCCGGATTCGCTTCAAAAATCGGATTTCCCTGTTCACTATATCCATTCTGTGTAAAGTCAATGAGTAATTCTCCCATTGCTACAACATCATATTTTTCCATTACTTTACGTATAATCCAATTATCTTAGATGGTAATTGGATTTTTCCTTTCTCCCAGTTAACACTGGGTATTTATTTCCAT
>CAKRNW010000171.1 GCA_934371505.1 uncultured Lachnospiraceae bacterium | reverse complement strand
CGGCTCGTCTCTAACGGAACCAGTCTGATGCAGGAAAACAAATCTTCTTTCAACAGCAGTTCCACCATCTGTCCGGCACGCTTGTCCGAAACAGCGGCAAAGAGCAGGGTGCGTTTCCCTTTGCACCCATCCTGTCTCACCGTTTCCAGAAATGCCCGGATTCCGTCCTCGTTGTGCCCTCCGTCTAAAATGACGCCGGGCAGGATTTCCTCCATGCGCCCCTCCCAGTGGGTCTGCCACAATCCCTGTTGGATATGTTCCCTGGTAATATGAGTCCCCTCGTCCAGCACACCGATGGTTTCGATCGCCAGTGAAGCGTTCTCCAGCTGGTAAAAAGCGGTGGTGTCAAGATGAGCTTCAACATAACCATAATAGCGAGAAGTATAGGAAAAATCAATGGTTTTATGGTCAAAACTTAAAATTGCATAGTCCCGTTTCGACACGGAATATGCCCTTGCGCCAAGCTCCGATGCTTTTTGACGGATAACTGTCGAAGCCTGCTGCCTGGCATCCAGATAGACCACGGGAACTTCCGGCTTGATAATGCCTGCCTTCTCCCCCGCAATTTCCGGGATGGTATTTCCCAGATACTGCATGTGATCCAGCCCAATCTTCGTAATCACACACACGGCAGGATTGGGAATCTGATTAGTCGCATCCAGCCTCCCTCCCAGTCCGGTTTCCAGAATCAGATAGTCCACGGGGTGGTTTTGCAAGATGGGAAACAGCATGAAAAACAGGAACTCAAAATAGGCCGGATAATACTCCGGATCCTGCTCTGCCCTCCAGGCCTCCACCAACTGATGGATTTTTTCATAGCCTGCGGCAAATTCTTCTTCACTTACCAGCTCCCTGTCCAGATGGAACCGTTCTCTGGTTTCCACCAGATGAGGGGAAATAAACATAGCCGTAGTATAGCCCGCCGCCATAAGAATGCCTTGCAAATAGGCACAAACGGAGCCTTTTCCGTTTGTGCCTGCCACATGAATTACTTTTGTCCGCTGGGGAAGCGGCAGATGTTTGGTCACATACTTATAAAACTCTGCCGTTTTCTCCGGCGTGTTCTTTTTTGTAAAAAATGGAATTTCTTCCAGATCAGCTGCTGCTTGTGTATAGGTCACCATTATCTCAACTGCGCCAGGCGCTCTTTTACCTGTTCCATCATCCGGTTGTATTTTTCCAGTTTCGCCCGTTCCTCTGCCACCTTGCTTTCCGGTGCTTTGGACATGAACCGCTCATTGTTTAACATGCCATTGACACGGGCAAGTTCGCCGGTAAGACGTTTCTCTTCTTTTTCCAGACGCTCGATCTCCTGGCTGATGTCCACCAGTTCCGCGAAGGGAATGTAAAGAGTGGCGCCGGGAATCACTACGGAAACTGCATCGTCTGCAATGCCGGTCTTGTCTGCCTGTACCAGTACCTCGGAGGCGTAGGCTAAGGATGCGAAGAACAGTTTGCCCTCGGTAAAGGTGGAACGGACTGCCTCATCGTTACTTACCACATAAACCGCTGCCTTACGGCTGGGTGCTACGTTCATCTCGCTGCGGATGTTACGGATACCACGGACTGCCTCTTTGATGGTTTCGATGTCATGCTCTTCCTTATTAAATGCGAAAGCCTCGTCATAAACAGGCCACTTGGACAGCATGATGGTCGCCTCCTCCGACTGCATATTGCAGAAAATTTCCTCGGTGATGAAAGGCATGTAAGGGTGGAGCAGACGCAGAGCGTCTAACAGCACATTCTTCAAGGTCCACAGAGCCGCATTCTGGCTTGCGGTATCATCGGTGTTGTACAGACGGGGTTTTACCATCTCGATATACCAGTCACAGAACTCGTCCCAGATAAAGTCGTATACCTTCTGTACGGCGATACCCAGCTCGTAGTTGTCCATGTTCTCGGTGACATCTTTTTTCAGGGTATTTAATTTGGATAAAATCCATTTATCTACCGGCTGAAGGGAATCCTTAACCTCTGCGAAACCGCCGTCCCAGACTGCTGCTTGGTCTTCATGGTTATCCATGTTCATCATAATGAAACGGGATGCGTTCCATACTTTATTGGCAAAATTACGGCTCGCCTCCACACGCTCATAGTAGAAACGCATGTCGTTGCCCGGTGCGTTACCGGTAATCAGGGTGAGACGCAGAGCGTCGGCACCGTACTGGTCGATAATCTCCAGAGGGTCGATACCGTTACCCAGGGATTTACTCATCTTCCGTCCCTGGCTGTCACGAACCAGACCGTGGAACAGAACGGTGTGGAAGGGTTTCTCCCCCATCTGCTCATAGCCGGAGAAAATCATACGGATTACCCAGAAGAAAATGATATCATAGCCGGTTACCAGGACATCGGTGGGATAGAAGTAGTCCAGATCTTCGGTCTTATCAGGCCATCCCAAGGTAGAGAAAGGCCACAGTGCGGAGGAGAACCAGGTGTCCAGGGTATCCGGATCCTGGGTAAAGTGGGTCTTGCCACACTTGGGGCAGACCTTAGGCATCTCCTTCGCTACCACGACTTCACCACAATCGTCACAGTAGTAAGCGGGAATCCGGTGTCCCCACCAAAGCTGACGGCTGATACACCAGTCGCGGATATTGTCAGTCCAGTTAAAGTAGGTCTTGTTCATACGCTCGGGAATCAGCTTGATTTCGCCATCCTGTACAGCTTTTACCGCAGGCTTAATCAGCTCATCCATCTTCACAAACCACTGCTCTTTTACCAGAGGCTCAATGGTGGTCTTGCAACGGTCATGGGTTCCTACATTATGGGAATAATCTTCGATTTTTACAAGTAGGCCCAGCTCATCCATCTCTTTGACGATGGCTTTTCTTGCCTCGTATCTGTCCATGCCATCGAACTTTCCACCGTTTTTGTTGATGGTGGCATCATCGTTCATAATGTTGATGATGGGCAGATTGTGGCGCTTTCCTACCTCAAAGTCGTTGGGGTCATGTGCCGGGGTGATCTTTACGACACC
>CAKRNW010000170.1 GCA_934371505.1 uncultured Lachnospiraceae bacterium | reverse complement strand
ACGCACCATTTATCTCACCGGAAAGGGAACCAGTCCCGATATTGTATTACAGTATCTCTTAGAGGCAAATGGAATCAGCACCGATGAGGTGACGCTGGAATACAAAACCGAGGCAACGGAGGTGGCAGCTGTACTGGCAGCCGAGGAGCAGCAGGGCAATGCCGCAGTGGGAGTGTTACCCCAGCCCTTTGTCACTGCAGCCTGTGCCCAGAATGAAAACCTTCAGGTAGTGCTGGATTTAACCAAGGAGTGGGAAAAGGTACAGCAGGATGGCAGCAGCCTTGTCACCGGAGTGACGGTAGCAACGAAGGCATTTATCGAGGAACACCCGGCGGCTGTGGAGGCGTTCCTTGCAGACCACGAGAATTCTGTCACTTATGTAAACGAAAACGTAGACCAGGCAGCAAAATGGGCAGTAGAGAAGGGAATTATTGCCAAAGAACCCATCGCCCGGAAAGCCATTCCTGACTGTAACGTGGTGTGTATCACCGGAGACGAGATGAAACAGGCACTGACCGGGTATTTCCGTACCTTGTACGAAGCAAATCCCCAGGTGGTGGGAAATCCTTCTACCCCGCCGGATGATGCTTTGTGGGACGATTTATACTATGGAGCAGAATAATCGATGAAAAAAGAAAAGTTCCACCTGCGAAAGACTGGAATGTTAGTTTTTTGGCTCTTAGTCTGGCAGGCTCTTGCCCTGGGAATCGGACAGCCCATTCTCTTTGCAAGTCCCCTGCAGGTGGGAAAAGAACTGGCAGGTCTGGTGGTGACGGCAGACTTCTGGAAAGTGCTGCTTTTTTCCACCGGACGGATTCTCACAGGAATTTTGCTGGCATTTGCCCTGGGAACCGGGCTGGGCATTCTGGCAGCCTTTTCTTCCTGTCTGGAGGAACTCCTACAGTTTCCGGTGACGGTGCTTCAGGCCATTCCTGTGGCGTGCTATGCCGTGCTTGTGCTCATCTGGTATGGCTCGAATTTCCTCACGGTGATCATCACCTTTGTGATTGTTTTTCCCAATCTGTATTTTCAGACCATGGCAGGCGTCCGGGATGTGGATGGAAAGCTGTTGGAGATGGCGCAGGTGTATCATTTCAGCAGACGGGACAAAGCTCTGTATCTTTACCGCCCCGCGATGCATTCCCACATTCGGGGCGCTGCCCGGGCATCCGTGGGAAACGCCTGGAAAGCCGGAGTGGCAGCAGAGGTTATCGGACTTCCGGCATATTCCATCGGAGAGCAGATTTACCTGGCAAAGGTATATTTAAATACAGCAGAACTGTTCGCCTGGACGGTGGCAATGGTCTGCATGAGCTGGTTCATGGGCAGACTCATAGTAAGCCTTCTGGACTGGGCATTTACGGTGCATGTTTCCATCCGGGGGAGTTCCAGAGTCCAGAACGCCCCGCAAAAGAACGGCATGCTGCAGATAACGGGACTGCAGAAGTCCTACGGGGAAAAAGCCTTGTGGGGAAAGCAGGCACTCCATATGACTTTTCTGGCAGGAGGCACCTATGCACTGATGGAGCCGTCCGGGTCTGGAAAAACTACGCTGTTCCGGATACTGGCGGGTCTGGAAAAGGCGGATGCCGGTTCTGTGTGCTGGTGCAACGGACAGGGGGAGGAAGAAATTCCGGACACTGCCCTGGCCTTTGAGGAAGAACGGTTTGTGGAGGAGCTGACCCTGGAGGAGAATCTGAAACTGGCAGGTATTGCCGGGACAGAAGCAGAAACAGCATGCCGGGAACTGCTGTCGGAGGCGGAACTGCAGAAACCGCTGGGACAGTACAGCTTAGGAATGGGGCGCAGAGCGGAAGTGCTTCGCTGTATGCTCTCATCGGCAACCGTACTCTTGCTGGATGAACCCTTTAACGGAATGGACGAAAATACGCGGAAAAAAGCGGCGGATTTTATCAAAAAACATCAAAAAGGCCGTCTGCTTTTGTGCATCACCCACAAGAGGGAGGAAACAGCACTGTTACAGGCAGAGATTCACAAAAAAAACTGGAATTTTTCCTGAGCCTATGCTATAATCTCACAATGACTGTGACTATGTAAAAATAGGACACGGATATCACTAGGAGGAATGTAAAATGAGTTTACAGGTAGAAAAATTAGAAAATAACATGGCGAAGCTTACCATTGAGGTAGATGCTGACCAGTTTGAGAAAGCAATCGAAGAAGCTTACCAGAATCAGAAAAACAAAATCACCATCCCCGGTTTCCGTAAGGGTAAAGCACCCCGTAAAATGATTGAGAGCATGTACGGTGTTGGCATTTTCTACGAAGATGCAGCCAATTCCCTGATTCCCGATGCTTACGACAAAGCACTGGCTGAATGTGAGGAAGAAATCGTTTCCACTCCCAAGGTTGATGTCGTACAGATTGAGTCCGGCAAGCCTTTTATCTTCACTGCAGAAGTTGCGTTGAAACCCGAAGTAAAACTCGGCAAATACAAAGGGGTAAAGGTTGACAAGATCGACACAACCGTTACCGATGAGGAAGTGGAAGCAGAAATCGATAAAGAGCGGGAAAAGAGTGCAAGAACCATCAATGTAGAAGACCGTCCCGTAAAGGATGGCGATGACACCGTCATTGACTTTGAAGGTTTTGTAGACGGTGTTGCCTTTGAAGGTGGAAAAGGCGAGAATTACTCCCTGACCATCGGCTCCGGCGCATTTATTCCCGGCTTCGAGGAGCAGCTGGTAGGCGCTGAAATCGGCAAGGAAGTGGAAGTAAATGTAACCTTCCCTGAGGAGTACCATGCAGAGGAACTGGCTGGAAAGCCTGCAACCTTCAAATGTACCGTAAAGGAAATCAAAGAGAAAGAACTGCCTGAGTTGAATGACGAGTTCGCATCCGAAGTATCTGAGTTTGACACCATGGATGAGTACAAGGCAGATGTGAAACAGTCTCTCCAGGACAAGAAGATCTTAGATGCAAAGAGCAAAAAAGAGGATGAGGCAATCGAGGCAATCATTAAGGATTCCGA
>CAKRNW010000169.1 GCA_934371505.1 uncultured Lachnospiraceae bacterium | reverse complement strand
TACTGTTCTGTGGCATCAATATCATGTTCCAGTCCGTGAATGCCACGGTACTGGATGGCGTGTTCTGCTCCGGCGGTGATTCCCAGTTTGACATGAAGGGAAACATCGGCGCCATGTGGTGCTTTTCCGTGCCCTTCGGTTTCCTCGCCGCCTTCGTATTCAAGTGGCCGGTACTTGCGGTATACTGCATCGTGAACCTGGATGAAATCGTGAAGATTCCTGCGGTTTACCTTCGCTACAAAAAATATATCTGGGTGAGAAATATTACCAGAGAAAACACCCTGGAGGCATAGCCTGCAGCAATCGTTCCAGTGTGCGGCGCACCGCTCCGGTGCCGTCGCATAGCTGAGCAAAATCCTCACAAACCACATCTGCCAGACCCATTTCATATAGATTCACGCCCATAATATGAGAATCCGACAGAATCGGACGAAGGGGCTCAAAGTCCGTCACCGGCTGATCCAGCCTATAGCTGCTGACCCGGGGACAAACAGTGTCCAACAAGGGATCGGGGCTTAAAGCAAAGGGCTTTCCGTCATCGTCAATGCCCATAAGATAACGCAGCCATCCCGCCAGAACCAGGGGAATGATCTTCAGATCCAGGACCTGCAGATTGGGATCTCCGGCATAGGATTTGATAGTTTCACCGAAGCGGATGGCCAGCTTCTGCGAAATATCTGTGGCGATTCTCTGAGGAGTATCCGGCATAAAAGGATTGGGAATCCGGGACTGCAAAACCTCATCAATAAATTTGCGGGGACTTATAATACCCGGATCCACCACCACAGGAAGTCCTTCCTTATAGCCTACAACCTCTGCCAGCTTCCTCAGCAGGGGATCCTTCATTTCTTCACAGATCAGATCATATCCCAGGAGACAACCGAAAATGGCAAGAGAGGTGTGGAGGGGATTTAAACAGGTGCAGACCTTCATTTTTTCCACCTTGTCCACGGTTGCCCGGTCTGTGAAAATCACCCCGCCCATTTCCAGGGGAGGGCGTCCGTTGGGAAAGTCATCCTCGATGACCAGATATTCACACTCCTCTGCGTTTACAAAGGGCGCAACATAGGTATTTTTGGAAGTAATGACCTGCTCCAGGTCTTCAATCCGATCTGCAGCCAGCATGGCCTTTACCTTATCGTCGGGGCGGGGAGTGATCTTATCAATCATCGTCCAGGGAAAGGAAACATAAGAGTTTACATAACTTAAAAAACCGCCTTCAGCCAGTTCTTTTTCACACCAGGCGGAGGCAAAGGATGTCACCGCATCCCGAAGCCGGTCACCGTTGTGGGAGCAATTGTCCATACTTACCATTGCCAGAGGGAGAGCCCCCCTTTGATAGCGGTGGTACAAGAGGGACGCCACTTTTCCCAGATAGCTTTTGGACTGCCGGGGGCCTTCCATGAAGTCAGAGACCACATCCGGCAGCAGTTCACCTTTTCCGTTTACCAGCTGGTATCCCTTTTCTGTGATAGTAAAACTTGCCATCTGCAAAGACGGATTTGCAAAAATCGTTTTCAGACGTCCGTACTGTTCCTGGTTGGAACTGTCCAGGATCAGGGATTCCACAATGCTTCCCACCACGGCTTTTGTCACCGTGCCATCTGCCTTCAGTGTAGCAAGAATGGAAAGGTTATCATGGGGCCGGTACATCTTTTCAATGATTTCATAGTCGTAGCCCTCCACCGCAATTAAACCTTTGGCATCTTCGTCCTTATTAAGAATAGTCTGCAGCACATTTGCCTGAAAGGCACGGAAAATGTTTCCCGCACCGAAATGGATCCAGGTGGGAGCCTCCATGGTGGCATTCCGTACCTTTTCATGGTCAAATTCAGGCAGAGCATAGCCTGCTTCCTTCCAGCTATCCTTATCCTTTAATCCCTCTAATGTTAATTTCATTTTCATACCATGCCTTTCCATAATCTGCAGATTCCCAAGTGCTTTAATACTTGGCATCCGCGTTTCCTCCAAATAGGAATTTATGACTGGCGGTCGTGGAATTTACAGATGGCCTCCCAGAGTCCGTTGAGATAGGCTGCGCCCAATGCACGGTCATATAAACCATAGCCGGGCATGGCCACTTCATCCCAGATCATGCGTCCGTGGTCAGGCCGGATCGGCCCGTCGAAACCGATATCGTAAAGTGCCAGCATAATTTCGTACATATCAAAGGAACCATCGCTGGAAAGATGGGCTGCTTCCTCAAAATCCGTGGGAGAGTTGAACCTCAGGTTACGCACATGGGCAAAATGCACTCTTCCCTTCAGGGAGCGGATCATGTCTGGCAGATCATTTTCCGGATTGGTACCATAGGAACCGGAACAGAAGGCGACACCGTTGTGAGGGTTGTCCACCATCCTCATCATACGGAGGATATTGGCCTTGTTGGTGATGATACGGGGGAGACCGAAAACGCTCCATGCGGGATCGTCCGGATGAATTGCCATCCGGATGTCGTACCGGTCACAGACCGGCATGATTTTTTCCAGAAAATATTTCAGATTCCCAAACAGCATTTCCTCATCCACATTCTCATACAGGGCAAACAGTTCCTTAATGTGTTCCATCCGGTCCGGCTCCCAGCCCGGCATGATACTGCCGTTCATGTCACCGGAGATGGAAGAAAACATTTTTTCCGGGTTCAGGGCATCTACCGCCTCCTGGGTGTAGGCAAGCACCGTGGAACCGTCGGGACGCACTCTTGCCAGTTCTGTTCTTGTCCAGTCGAAAACCGGCATAAAGTTGTAGCACACCAGATGAATGTCAGCCTGACCCAAATGCTCCAGCGTCTGAATGTAATTGGCAATATATCGGTCACGCTCCGGTGTTCCCGCCTTGATAGTCTCATGGATGTTTACACTTTCAATACCAAAGATATGCAGTCCCCCATCCTCCACCTCTTTTTTCAGAGCCAGAATATCCGATAATTCCCAGATTTCACCGGGCTTTGTGTCATACAGAGTGGTGATGACGCCCCTTACTCCCGGAATTTGTCGTATTTGTTTTAAGGTTACGGTGTCAAACTTGCTGCCGTACCAGCGCAATGTCATTTCCATAAAAGATG
>CAKRNW010000168.1 GCA_934371505.1 uncultured Lachnospiraceae bacterium | reverse complement strand
ATTGCCTGTGCCGCTTTCAGCAAAAATAAAGAGAAATGGTATGACCGTACCCTGGTATTCCGTGCAGATTCCCTGCCCACCGGGGCTTTTGCCAAAGGAATGATTTCGGCACCGGAGGATTTGAACCTGGCAGACGGTACTTATGAAGTGGAAGTTACCTTAACTGGCGGTTCCGGAAAAGCCAGTGTGGCATCCCCTGCAAAAATTACGGTTTCCGATGAAAAAATCCAGGCAACCATCATATTCAGCAGTGCCAATTATGACTACGTGCTGGTGGATGGAGAGAAATACTTGAACGAGGCAACAGAGGGCAATTCTACCTTTACCATTCCGGTATCCGGCTTTGACTGGAAAATGCCCGTGACCGCAGACACCACTGCCATGAGTACCCCTCATGAAATCGACTATTCCCTGTATTTTGACAGTGCCACCATCACGGAGGTACAGGAATGACATTTTTAAGACCGGTGGACAGAAGGCTTAGGTACGGGCTTTCTGTCGCTGGTCTGTTTCTGTTTTTATTCTGTTTCTGTACAGGCTGCGGGGCAAAACGAAAAACAACTCTTTCAGAAGAAAACGTTATCCGGGAGACCGGAGAAAGCACCGTAGAATCTGTCACCTGGTCAGAGCTTGCCCCGGAGGGAGAGATTCCGGTGGAGGATGCCACGCTGTTTCAAATTGACACCTATTCCCAGGGATATCGTCTGATGACACTGGGGGAAGAGAGAGAACAGCAGGAACAGTATCTGGTGGTGCCGGAGGACGCACCCATTCCCACAGAAGTTCCGGAAAATGTGACAGTTCTGCGCCAGCCTTTAGACCGGATTTATCTGGTATCCACTTCGGTTATGGATTTAGTCTGTGCCTTGGATGGACTGGAAAATGTTCAGTTTACCGGCACGGAGACAAACGGCTGGTATGTGGAGGAGGCGAAAGCCGCCCTGGAGGATGGCAGTCTGGTCTATGCGGGAAAGTACAGTGCACCGGACTATGAACTTTTACTGTCCGGAGGCTGTGATCTTGCCATTGAAAATACCATGATTTTCCATTCCCCGGAGGTGACGGAGCAGTTAAAGAAGCTGGGAATTCCCACGCTGGTGGAGTATTCCAGCTATGAAAAAAGTCCCCTGGGACGCCTGGAATGGCTGAAAGTATATGGCACACTTCTGGGAAAAGAAGAGCAGGCGGCAGCTTATTTTGAGAAACAGAAGGAACTCGCCCTGTCCGCCTGTCAGGAAAGCACAGGAAAAAGTGTGGCATTTTTTTATCTGACTGCCAACGGTGGGGTGAACGTGCGGAAAAGCAACGACTATATCGCCACCATGATTCAGTGGGCAGGGGGAACTTATCTACCGGATGTCTCGGTTCTGCCACCGGATGAAAATGCACTTTCCACCTGCAATATCCAGATGGAGGCTTTTTATGAAAGTGCCAGAGATGCCGATATTCTGATTTACAATAGTACCATTGAGGGAGAACTTACCACGCTGGAAGATTTACTGGCAGAGAATCCCCTCCTTGCGGATTTCAAAGCGGTAAAAGAGGGAAAGGTCTGGTGCTCCCGGAAAAGCATGTTCCAGAAATCCACTGGAATTGCTCGGATTTTACTGGATTTTCAGGAAATGCTTGGAGACAACCCCGGAGACAAATTGACCTATTTTTACCGACTAAAATAGAGAAAGGGTAGTGTGAAAGGTAAGGTTATTCAATGACAGCACAAAAAAGACAACTGCGCTATGGCATGGGATTTTTTCTGTTAATTCTCTGCCTTTGCCTTTTCTTTGTAATCAACGTAATCGTGGGAAGTGTGAAAATTTCCCTGTCTGATATCGGGCAGATTCTTCTGCATCACACTGACGGGGTGGAGGGCTCCGTCATTATCCGGGACATCCGCCTGCCCAGGATACTTGCTGTCATTTTTTTAGGGGGAGCGCTGTCCGTGGCTGGATTTCTGCTCCAGACCTTTTTTGGAAACCCCATCGCAGGACCTTATGTTCTGGGAATTTCTTCCGGGGCAAAGCTGATGGTGGCACTTACTATGGTGTTTCTGTTAAGCAAAGGCTTACGCATCAGTTCCTTTGGCATGATTCTGGCAGCTTTTGCCGGTTCCATGCTGGCGATGGGCTTTGTGCTGGCAGTTTCTATGAAAGTTCCCAACATGTCTATGCTGGTAATCTGCGGTGTGATGATTGGCTATGTCTGTTCTGCGATTACCGAGTTTGTCATTACCTTTGCCGATGATTCCAATATTATCAACCTTCATAGCTGGTCCCAGGGCAGCTTTTCCGGCATGAGCTGGGACAAAGTGAAGGTCATGGTTTTCTGGGTAACCCTTACCATGGTATTTTGTTTTCTTCTGTCCAAACCTATTTCTGCCTACCAGATGGGGGAGTCCTATGCCCAGAGCATGGGTGTCAATATCAGACTGCTGCGGGTGGTTCTGATTCTGCTGTCCAGTCTGTTATCTGCCTGTGTGACAGCCTTTGCAGGACCCATTTCCTTTGTAGGAATCGCGGTTCCCCATCTGATGAAAAGTCTTTTCAGTACGGCAAAGCCTATCCTTATGATTCCGGCATGTTTCCTGGGAGGGGCAGTGTTCTGCCTGTTCTGTGATGTGCTGGCGCGGTGGCTGTTTGCCCCTACGGAAATCTCCATCAGCCCCATTACCGCAGTGATTGGAGCGCCCATTGTCATTTACATGATGGTTCGTCGCAGAAGAAGGACAGGAGGAATGGAGGCATGACAGAGCAGAACAGGACAGGACAGTTACTGCAATTAACCCATCTCGCCGTGGGTTACGGCAGGAGGATGGTGCTGGGGGATTTGTCCCTGGAACTCCAGCCGGGAGAACTGGTGATTTTAATCGGGCAGAACGGTTCCGGTAAATCGACCTTATTGAAAACCCTGTGTGGGCAGCTACAGCCTTTGGAGGGAGAACTTCTTCTCACAGGAAAACCCTTGCAAAAACTCTCCGGCAATGAGATAGCCAGAAGGCTTTCCGTGGTTCTCACCGGACGGCTGCGCCCGGAGCTGATGACCTGTGAGGATGTGGTTGCCACCGGACGCTATCCCTATAC
>CAKRNW010000167.1 GCA_934371505.1 uncultured Lachnospiraceae bacterium | reverse complement strand
TTTCCAAAAATGCCATTACAAATGCAAAAATCGTTAACAGCATGGTGAGAAAGATTGCCATTCCGTCATAAGTATACATGGTTCCCTCTTTTCGGGAACTGACTAATACCTCCAGCCCCAGCAAAATAAAAATGCAGGGCCAAAGCCGGAAAATCATGGAATACAGCAGGGCCGGTACAAAGGCATGCACCAGAAACAGACTTCCAAACAGCACCAGCAATACACCAAAGGTGATGCTTCCAACCCGATGCGTTCTTTTATTTTTCGTCAATTCCGTTGTTTCCATCTTTCTGCGCCTCCTCGTCCAGATCCCGCTTTTTTCCACGAATCATGGAAATTCCCACAACAATCACTACGATTCCACAGATGGCCTGGGTCGCCTGGGTGTTAATAATCTGCAGCATATAACTGATCCAGTTTTCCTGGTAGATGCGGTAAATGATACCGCAGACGGCGTTATAGCAAAGCACAATTCCGATAAAAATCAGAACCGCTGCCACGATTCCACGGGCTCTCCGGTTGCTGACTTTCACGCCGATGCTGTCCAAGTGAATCAGGTAATCGTCCTCCACTTCGGCAAATTTTTCATCAGGCAGGGATGCCAGATTGATGGCATGGAAAAAACTGAAAATCCAAACAATCAGCGCAACATATACCAGAAATTCCATTCCCAGCCAGCTTGCCGCCGCGACAATGCCAAAGAAAAGTGACAGCAGTGTCAGTCCCATTTTCATAAAACCCATGTACATTTCTGCGGCTCCGGGAAGTAATGCAAATAAAAAAGTTAAAAATTTATTCTTTTTCCGATACATAAGAATTCTCCTTTTCTTTTCTTCGTTTCATTCATAAATCAATCTTTATTCATTAAAAAGATACCTGCCGTGTCCGATACTCCCTGGCATGCCTTCCCGGCGGCCTGGTTCATCCCCCGCAGCAAATTGGAAAGGGCGCTGGGCTGCGGTACATTTTCTTTCAACCGGGCTTCCCACTCTTCCATGGAAAGAGGTTCCTGTTTCTCCCAGGGCTGCATCGTTTCCGTGAACGGTTCCGGTGGCTCCATCATTGCAGAACCGGGTAACTGAATGAAATTCGCGGGGGTAATCCACAACATGAGCAGAGCGGCGGCGGCTCCGATGGCAACCTTTACGCTGTAAAGCCAGAGCTGTTTTCCGGACTGGCTGCAGTTAAAGGGTTTCGCCTTTGCCTGCCACTGTTGCATCTCCTCATCCTGTTCTGAAAGGGAATTGAGAATTTCATCCTTCAGATAGGAAGGTGCCTGCAGCATCGGCTCCTGTTCCACCTGTGAAATCAGTCGTTCCAGTTCCTCGTCCGTCAAGTAGGACTCTTTTCCATGTTCCATCCTATCCACTCTCCTTTCTGCTGTATGTTTCCCATTGCCTGCGGTAAAGTTCCCGCAGCTGGGATCGGGCACGATAAATCTGTGTCTGGATGGTCTTGATATTCCGGCCGGTTTTCGCCGCTATCTCCTCCGGCTTGCGTTCCTCATAAAAGTAGAGAACTGCCACCTCATCATAAGGAGGCTTTAAAGACCGGCATCGCTCCAGCAACGTTTCCCTGGTTTCTTTTTCCAGAACCTCTTGTTCCGGGGTTCCCGGGCTGGTACTTTCCGTCAATCCTTTTTTCACCTGGGTACCATCTGCTTCCCTGCAGTCATTTCCCACATCCTCTGTGGGAACAGCGCGCCGTCCCGCAGCTTTCAGATAGTCGATGCTTTTATTGGAAGCGATCCGGCAGATCCAGGCTTTTTCATGCTGCCCGTCGAATTCCTTCAAGTGACGATAAACAGAGAGGAAAGTTTCCTGGGTCAGATCCTGTGCGGCAAAGTAGTCGCCCACGGTCCGATAGCAAAGGGAGAACACCAGATTTTGATACCGGTCAATCAGTGTTTCCAAATATTCCGTTTCCTTGATGTTCTCCACCTCCCTCCGTTTTTTCATCGCTCTATAGAACATAACGAGGTCCGTTCAAAAATTTCTTCAAAATCCTGAAAACTTTTCTCAAAGAGTTCCCGGCACCCTTTTATGCACAAAAAACACCTTAATCCAAATTGATCAAGGTGCTTACAGGTTTCTGATTTGGTTAATGTTCCCCCAGAAAAGTTTGAAGCTCAGGAAGACATTTTTCCGCAGTGCTTCGTCCCATCTCATAGGCAAGCCGTAATTTCTCCGGATCTTTTTCCACATGTCCCACGGGAATAGGCTGTTCCGGCCGGATCACAAATAGTTTTCCCTTTGTCTCTTCTTCTGCGATGTAGTCCAGTTCTTCATTGTACATCAGATGGCGGTTCGCCATGGTTTCCACAAATTTGGGATAATTTCTGTATTTCCGGCGAACCAGAGGCATCACGGAATTCTTCTCCTTGCGGTAGCCCCTGGGTCTGGTCAAAACCACTACATTTTTATCATAGCCGATGCTTTCAAAGTATTTCACCGGAATAGAGTCAGCGATGCCGCCGTCCAGGAGTTTCTGTCCGACGATCTCCACAATTCTGGACACCAAAGGCATGGAAGCAGACGCCCGGATCCAGTCAAATCCGTGATCCTCCCAGCCGGTATATTGGTGGTAGACCGGCTTTCCGGTTTCCACATCGGTACATACCACATGAAATTCCATGGGATTTTTCATATAGGCGTCGAAATCAAATTTATCTAACTTCAAGGGAACTTCCCCATAGCAAAACTCGGTATTGTAAATATTTCCGGTTTTTATCAGAGAGGAAAGTCCACTATAGCGCTTGTCCCTGCAAAACCGTGTGTTGTAGTTCAAAACACGCCCTCTCTGTCCGGACTTATAGTTACATCCAAAGGCTGCGCCGGCTGAGACACCGATCAAACCATCATATTGGATGCCGTTTTCCATCATGACATCCATAATGCCGGCTGTAAACAGTCCACGCATGGCGCCGCCTTCCAAAATCAATCCCTTTTTCATTTTAATACTCACGCCTCGTCTTTCTCTTGCAAAATTTCTGTCAGTTCAACCTTTTCATGCATGAAATCTTGCAAGATAATCCTTTTCTACCTTTTTGAAATCCTCAAATCGAAAGACCGGGACACTG
>CAKRNW010000166.1 GCA_934371505.1 uncultured Lachnospiraceae bacterium | reverse complement strand
TTTCTGGGTGACATACTGCTCATTGAGCCAGTCTGCAGCCTGCTCCACCCCGACGGGGCTGAATTCAAATTCTTTCCGTTGCTTTAACTCCTGGAGCGTCTTGGCAAACCCATAGGGTCCCGGCCAGATGGTGACACCCAGCACATCCTCCCCATTTTCGTTCGATTCCTTGCGGAGTATATACCGCATCCCCTTCATGGAACCGGTCATATCCTCTTTTTTGATATAATTAAAATGATGAAAAGATTCTTTTTCAATCATGGCTTTCCTCTTGTTTCCCTTTCTCCATATAACGAAGAAAGGCTGCGTCACATTCCGGACATGATTTCCGCAAGGAAAGGATTTGCCCCTCCCGGTTTAAAAAGCAATGGCTGCTCTCCCCCAGGGTACACATCTGCCCCGTGGTTTCATTGGTCATCCGGTACGTTACCGTCAGCTTGATGCCGTTATACTGTTTGATATCCACCTCAATCAGCACCGTGTCATCAAAATGTACCATATTTTTATACTCACACTGCACCGACAAAACTGGGGAAATAATGCCAATCTCCTCCATTTTGCGGTAGCTGAACCCGATTTCGTCCATCAGGTCAATGCGTGCCTCCTCCATCCACCGGATGTAATTGGAGTGATGGATAATGCCCATCTGGTCTGTCTCGTAGTATTTCGCCTGGTGTCTGTACTGTGTCATTCCTCTCCTCCGTAAAAGCCTTTTCCGATAATCTCACTGCTTTTGGTAATCATAATAAAAGCGGTAGGCTCCGTCTTGTGGATAAAGCGCTGTAACTGTACTGCCTGCTTTCTGTCCAAAGCCGACAGCACGATCGTTTCGTCCTCATGGCTGTAAGCGCCCTGCCCGTGGTAAATGGTGGCGGTGCGGTGCAGGCTGTTCTTGATGTAATCGCAAATCGGTTCAGGCTTGTGGCAGATAATGGTAAAATATTTGCACAGTTTCATCTGCTCGATGGAATTGTCAATGACCATGGTTTTCGCCAAAAGTCCACACACGGAATACAGACCGGTTTTCACATCATAAATCAGGAAAGATGCCACCACAATCACCGCATCTATCACCAGCAGCGCAGTGGCGATGTTCAGTGTGGTATGCTTTTTCAGAATCATTGCCAGAATATCTGTCCCGCCGCCGGAGGCATTTTCAAAGAAAAACAAAGCCGCTGCAAAGGCCGGAAGCACAATGGCATACACCAATTCCAGCATGGTCTGATCGGTAAGCGGTGCTGACAAGGGAATGACTTTTTCAAAAATATTCAGAAGAACAGAGGAGAGCACCGTCACATAGGCAGTTTTGACACCGAAGCCCTTACCCAGGCAGGCAAAGCCCAGCACCAAAAGTGCCATATTGATAATCAGGTTAATCTCTGCAGCCGACATAGGCAGCAGCTCCTCCAGCAGTACCGCCATACCGGACACTCCGCCGAAGGAAAAATGGTTCGTAAATTTAAACACATACACGCCGATATCCATAAGAATTGCAGCAAAGGTAATGGCCACATATTCCCGAATGACGGAACGTACTGATTGTTTCTGTGTCATTTTATTTCTTCCTATCTATTTTTTTGAATTTTATTATCCCCGGAGATAAGCGGGCAATCTGTGATGATCCTCCCAGCTTTCCAGATCACTCTGTGCCTCCAGGCTCACGGTGTAAGAAACCTCTGTCTCTGCGGTATCGATACAGATTACATAACAGTCGTTTTCTTTCGTAATACTGTAAATGGCCTGTCCTTCCAGGCTCTCAAAAAGACTGTTCCACTCCTCTTTGGGAATCACTCTGTCAGGAATATCCTCACGGACGGTATCATCCAGATTATAAATCCGGTAGCCATCCTTTTTCACTTCCAGTTTCTGAATGTCCTTCATGCGGATGAGCAGTTCGTCCGTTCCCATCTTCTCCACATCCGTATTCTGGCTGTTGGAAGTGGGAATCATCACATCCCCGCACCGGATATCCAACTGGTTCTCTGTCACCGTCACTTTCACAATGGTGGATTCGGAAAAATCAAAATTTGCAATTTCATCATGGGTACTATATGCCATAAAGTTTGTCTCCTTTTTTCCTCATTACTTTTTATTTTAACATTGAAGGTCCGGAAATGTAAATAGGTTCGGGCAATGAATCAGGGCTTGCAAATCTGGCAGGGTTCATAGCCCTTGGCGAGGATTTCCTCCCGGCTCTGGTTGGAGGGAAGTTTATTGTCCTCTGCCATCTTCTGGATACTGAGGCAGCCCGGACGGTGAAATTTCATGGTGTTGGTGTTTAGCATGTAAGCGTAGGGTGTCTGGCTAAAGACCAGTTTCTGTCCGTCACTGGTGACTACAATACTCCCCTGCTCGTCTGTACGGAACACCTGGACGCCTGCCTCCCGTAGGGTTGTCAGTGTCTCCGCAGTGGGGTGCCCGTAGGAATTGTCTCTGCCACAGCTAATCACGGCATAGTCCGGATGTACTACATCCAGAAATGCTTTGGAGGTGGAAGAACTGCTCCCGTGGTGCCCTACTTTTAATACCTGTGCTTGTAGTGGCAATCCGCTCACCAGCATATCCGCCTCGGATTCTTCTGCCGCATCGCCTACAAAAAGGAAGGTATTCTCTCCGTGTTCCACCCGGATAACGATGGAATTGTTGTTCATTTCCATGTAATTCCGGCTGGGTGCCAGAATAGTAAAGGTGGCATCGCCCAGAGTATAGGTATCCCCCACACCGGGAACGGTGACAGAATAATCTTTGTATTTCATGGCATCCAGTACATCCCGATAGGTGTTGGTGTCATTTGAGACATCAGGCATGAAAATCGTTCCACAGTCAAACTTGGTGATGATGACATCCAGACCACCAATATGATCCGCATCGGGATGAGTCCCCACCACATAGTCCAGGGCATCAATTCCCTGTTTCTGCAAATAAAGCTGTACCGTGGTTCCTTTGTTGTTGTTTCCTGCATCAATAAGCATCGCCTGGTCACCACAGACCAGTAAAGTGCTGTCGCCCTGACCCACATCAATGTAGTGAACCTGGAGTTCCTGCCACTCTTCTGGCTGTTGTGCGCTGGGAATCGTTTCCGGTGCGCTAACCGCACGCACTCCGGCATTTCCTGTAAATAGGACGAGAAAAATCCCGATGATCACAA
>CAKRNW010000165.1 GCA_934371505.1 uncultured Lachnospiraceae bacterium | reverse complement strand
GGCTCATCAAAAATTTCAATGTCCGCATCCATGATCTGCACAAATCTCTCAATTCCTGTCATACCTCTCTGGAATTGTTCCGCAAATTCAATGATACGGCGAATAGTGGTGATCAGGGTTGCCACATACATGGTGTAAGCCACCAGATCCCCGGCCTCAATCTGCCCATAGTATAAAAACAAAGACCCCGCCAAAATCACGGCCAGGTACATGGCGCCCTCAAAAATCTTGGTGGTGGCGTTGAACAGAGCCATAATATGATAGGTAAGTTTCTTGATTCCGAAAAACTTCTGGTTATCCTGTTCAAACTTATCCATCTCACGATGTTCGTTGGTGAACGCCTTCACCACCTTATGCCCTAACAGGGAATCCTCGATACGGGCATTCAGTTCACCAATCTGTTCTCTCTGGCTGCGGAAAGCTCCCCGCATACGGAAATTGATCTTCATACAGACCACTGCCATTACCGGTACGATCAGGAAAATGATCAATGTCAGCCATACATGAATCCGCACCAGAATCACAAAGGATACTACGATTTTTACCGCTGCAATAAAAAACTCCTCCGGACAATGGTGGGAGAACTCCGTTACCTCAAACAGATCATTGGTGATTCTTCCCATGATCTGACCAATCTTTGTATTGTTATAGTAAGTATCAGACAGGCGCATCAGATGGTCATAGGCATCCCTGCGCATATCCGTCTCCATTCGGGCACCCATGATATGTCCGGTTCCCGCCATATAATAGCTGCCCAGGCAGTCGATAATCCGCAGCAGCAGATACAGCAGACTCATCCGCAGAATGATTTCCAGGGTAAAACTCCCGGGATCCACCAACGCCACGTTGGTGATATAACGCAGGATCATGGGTAAAACCAGCTCACAGAGGGTGGTCATTCCGGCACAGACCAGATCGAAAACCAGTGTGCGCCAATAGGGTTTAAAATATGGAAGGAAACGGGCAAACAGTTCCTTCGAGGTGTATTCTTTCTTCATATTGTCACTATACTCCCGTTATCATAAAAAGCGCAGCCTTGCGGGATCTTTCCTGCCTGGGAAGTCCCATGCAATCGCAAAAGGCTGAAAGGGCTCTGAGAGCTATTTCTGCTTTCATTATAGCATTTCTTCAAAACGCACGGAAGAGGAATGTTAGAAAATATGTTTCGGAAAATATGTTTTCTCAAAAAAGGATTGACAAGATCCATTGACGTTGGTATACTATACCTTGTCGTTGAGAAACAGACACATGCGCGAGTGGCTCAGTTGGTGGAGCACGACCTTGCCAAGGTCGGGGTCGCGGGTTCGAGTCCCGTCTCGCGCTCTCAAAGAAAACAAAAAGACATCCATTCTCGGATGTCTTTTTTGTTTTTCGGGTGCCAGCGGAACCCGAAGGTTCGAGGTCTACGCTCCGCTATTCCGGAGTTTTGACAGCGTAGAATCAGATTTTTCACTGCCTACTTGACTGGAAACCATTCAGACGGGGAATCATTTAATAGTATAGGTCACTAAACATTTCTTTGGTTTACATAATTCATCATGGAGCCTATAAGCAATAACAAAGCTTGCTCCTTATGGGTACATTTTTGCACCCATAACGTAAGCTCTGCCCATAAGTGTTACCGTTGTCGCCACTTATGGGTCAATTTTTCTAAGAAATTGCCATCACAGGCTCAGTAACCCCTCTAAAAGACACATAAAAGCCATCAACGATTAACTCTTATAGGTAGTGCATCCGTTTTCGAAGCTCCAGGGGACATATAACCGCTTTCAAAGATTACCCTTATAGGCAGCGCATCCGTTTACGAAGTTCCAGGGGACATATAACCGCTTTCAAAGGTTACCCTTATAGGTCTATACCACAAAATAGGAAAACGGCTGGGAAAATCCCAACCGTTTTCGTTTCTCACACTTTTCTATATAATTTTGTGATTACAATCACACTTTTATGTGTTCTGCATTTTCTTTCCGTGGATAATACTTTGATAAAGCTGGTTGTATTCGCTCTGGGTCATGCTCTTTTGGGGAACGCAGATTCTTTTATCCGTGAAAGAAATTTCAATGACTTTCTTTTTGGAAAAGAACAGCAGAATAGCAAGCAGGACGCAGATTGCCGCTATCCCATTCATGGTCTGGTTCATCCAATCCGGCAGGCTGATGGACTGTCCAAACCATTGCAGATAGTCATTTGCCTTATCCACCCATTCTGTCAGCTTGTCAATTATCATTTTCACAATTTCCAGGGCTGAACCGGCAAGCAGAAACAGGATACACTTTTTGAAGGAGCGTTTCGCCAGATAGCCCATTCCCAGAAAATTCCTGGTCTGTGCCATTTCCTGTCTGTTCCGGCATTTTACAAATTCCTTGTTTTTCAAGTACCAGAAATCCCCGGAGAACAAAACCTCCTCTCCATTCACCAGTATGGAATAGGAACGCTGTCTGTTTGGGTCAAGCCGGTATAAAATCTTTCTGTCATTACTGCTCTGCATGGGTCTGCTCTTCCTTTACATGATTCTTTGCCCGGCGGATCTGCCGTTCAAAATCCTGGGACTCTGCCAGACCATAAATGGAGGCATCAAACTTGATACAGCCACCGGCATACTCGATAAAGAACAACGTATTGCGGCCCTTTAAATAAGAAACAAGTAATAAAATGGCAGGGATGATAACCGGTATGGTGAGAATGGCAAGTACCAGTTTCCATACCTGAGGACTGGAATAAACAAAACCGGTTCCTGTGATATCCTCCAAATCAATGGTTTTCTGCATATTGAACCGCTCGATCTTTCCACTGTTGATATCCACCATATTTCCCCGGAGGTAAACGCGCTTATCCGAAAGGAGGGCAATACATCTCTTTATCTTCTTATTCGTTAAAAAGCTGTTGAGATAGCCATTTCCTAAAGAACCCAGGTAATTCTCGTCCGGCTCCACAAAAATTACTTTGTAGATATCGTCCTTTTCTTTTACCACATCCTTCTCAATTCTGGTGCCACAGTGAGGGCACACGTTACAGGAATCATCAATCTGCTTTCCGCAATTTCCACAAAACATCTTCTGTATCTCCTTTTCTTTTCCTATTTAAAGCGATATCCGCATTTGGGGCAAAAATTTAACTGTTCCTCCAGGCGTGCTCCGCAGGCAGGACAGACGATAACGGAGGAACT
>CAKRNW010000164.1 GCA_934371505.1 uncultured Lachnospiraceae bacterium | reverse complement strand
TTCTGCGGTGCCATTTTTATTATCATCTAATCTACTTGTTTGGCATTGGGATAGATACGCTCCATACGGGCATCATCATAATGGGTGTCCAGCCAGGTCTGTAAAGAATTGTACTGTGTGACATCCCTGGAACGCTCATCGTAACGCACCAGAGCCATACAGGACATCACGATATTGCAACACATAAACGCGATAAAAATCCAGGTGACAATTTTTCCGGTTTTCTTCGGGATTTTCTCAATCCATTTAGAGACAAAGGGGTAAATTCCACGAAACCAGACCACCGCGGCGATTCCCCAGAAAAAGCAGTACAACAGGTTGATTCTGCCCCCAATGTTAAAGGGAATCTGGCTGTAGTCCCAGAATACTTTGCCAAAAACAATCTCGGTAAAGACGCTGCAAAAGTACTCATAAACGCCACCCAGGAGGGTTCCGATTGCAAAGAGGAAAAAGCGGTCGCTGTTCCGGTATTTGTAGAGGAGCAGGGTCACCAGTGCCACGCCCAGTCCCCAGACAATACTGAAAGGCCCCCAGACCACACTGCTACGGCTCATCCATACACCGGCAGTGATACGGCAGAAAATGGTCTCTGTAATATCTCCCAGAAAGGCACCAATGAAAAAGAGCCAGACAATCTTATAAAAACTGCATCCGTAGGCAAAAACATCCTTGTTTTTCTCCGCAGCCTCCACTTTCTGTGCCTTGGGGTAGGCTTTGTGGATACGTTTCTCGGTTTTGGCTGCAATCCAGGTTCGCAGACTCCGGCTGACGTCATCAAACTGCTGGTTGGTTTTTTCCCAGTTTGCCGCCTGTTTGCTCCGTCCCCATAACAAAATGGCAGAGGCGATGATATCCAATGCCATCAATCCCAAAAGAACTAATACCAGAATGGTTTTCAACAGTCCTGGAATAAGGTTTCCAATCGTGATCAGTAGATGGTTGCCCCAGCGCACGACGATGTAGCCCAGGGCGCCCCACAAGGCAGAGGCTGGGAGACAGATATAACCGTCCAGGTTTCCTTTTATCCCGGAATAATCCCACCAACGTTCTCCGAAAAATTTCTCAATGAGGTGTCCTGCCACCCACTCGATGATGGTAGCATAGGTCATGGCAAACACAAAGAGCCAGAACCCGGTAAGTTCATTCAGTGTGGCAGAAATCACCACTGCACCGATACCATAAATCACGCAAAAAGGGCCGGTCACCAGACCTTTATTGGTAAATACCTTGTGCTTGACGGTTCCAACGATGGTTTCCAGCACCCAGCCGGTGAAGGAGTAGATAAAAAACAGTAGTAACAGATTGGTCAGTTCGCGCATGGGTTCTCCTTCGTTTTAACCTTCTTTATGGATTGCAGATTTCCTCTGCCATCGCCTCAATCACTGTCTCGGTGTCCTCATGGACGGCGGATCTGATAGTGACATTGTTTTCCAGATAAGTGAGGTTTTTGCTCTTTTCCAGCATGGTCTGCATCACTTTTTTTGCCGTAGGCGCCCAGGCACCATTTTCCATAAAGCCAACGGTACGATTCTGGTAGCTGCGCTCCGTCAGCTGATTGATAAAGGTCTTCATACAGGGGAATACATCGGCATTATAGGTAAGGGTCGCCAGCACCAGATGGCTGTAGCGGAAGGCATCTTCCACGCACTTTGCCATGTCGGTTCTAGCCAGGTCTGCCAATACCACCTTTGGATAGCCCTTTGCTTTCAGTTTCTCTGCCAGCAGTTCTGCCGCTTTTTTCGTATTGCCATACACGGAGGCATAGGCAATGAGGACACCTTTTTCCTCCGGTCTGTAGGAGGACCAGATGTCGTATTTCTCCAGATAATGACCGAGGTTTTCTGTGAGAACGGGACCGTGGAGAGGACAGATGATCTGAATATCCAGGGCAGACGCCTCTTTTAAGAGTTTTTGTACCTGCATGCCGTATTTGCCCACAATGCCGATATAGTAGCGGCGTGCCTCATCGTCCCAGTCTTCTTCCACATCCAGGGCACCGAACTTGCCAAATCCGTCTGCGGAAAAGAGAACCTTGTCGGTGCTGTCGTAGGTTACCATGACTTCCGGCCAGTGTACCATGGGGGCAAACAGGAAGGTAAGCTTATGCCTGCCCAGGGAAAGAGTGCCTTTGTCCTGGACGGTGAGGCGTTTTACCTGGCTGTCCAAGGTGAAAAACTGATCCATCATGGCAAAGGTTTTGGCATTGCCCACGATGGTGGTATCCGGGTACTTTTTCATAAAGTTCTGAATGTTGGCGGAATGGTCTGGCTCCATATGCTGTACGATCAGATAGTCGGGTGTTCTGCCATCCAGTGCGGTTTCCACGTTGGCGAGCCATTCTCTTGTAAAATGGATCTCTACGGTGTCCATGACCGCAATTTTTTCATCCAGAACGACATAAGAATTGTATGCCATGCCATTGGGCACAACATACTGACCCTCAAACAAATCCACCTGGTGGTCGTTGACTCCTACATATTTGATGTCATTTGTAATTTTCATACTGTGTTTCCTCTCCAGGGTGCATCCCCTTTATCTTTTATAAAAAGGCGTTTAACCATGTGCCTATTATAATATGGTGTTCCATGGAAGAACAACTGAATTTTTTATAAATGATAAAGATTCCGCATAGAGATTTTATTTATGAAAAGTGCTACAGTAAAGTCTCTCATTTCCTGCTTTACTGTAGCACTCACATACAATGTATGCTGCCATAATCCATTTTCTATTACGGCTTCTATTTTTCTCCCACGTTTCTGTTTCTTCGTACCACTCTCCAGACAATCAAGGCCACTGCCATGATAAGTATCAGCCATACAAAATAACAGATGCCAAGGAAGGTGGGACAAATATGGCATAAGCTGCATTTACCGGCTTGCGGTGTCTGGCTCACCTGCCTGTACGCAATTGCATAAGTAGAGAATCTGTCTGTATGAATCGTTACCGTATCCGGTGCATCATCCATATCCGTTAAAAGGGTATATTCCCCTTCGTGGGAGCGGATAATGAAAAACTCCCTGTCAGTGCTTTGCAGCTTCAGCGGAATACCAATCACTACCTCAATCGGTTCTACTGTACCTGTAACAGCGTTCCAGTCCGCTTCTCCTATTTTCATGAACAAAGAGATATCAATGTGGCTTCCAAGTGTCAGATCAGGGATTTCCTTACGGTACTCTTTTATACCGTTCTCGATTGCACTCTGATCCTTCTTTGGCACATTGCCGGAAATATCCTTCACCTCTACCCGGATTTC
>CAKRNW010000163.1 GCA_934371505.1 uncultured Lachnospiraceae bacterium | reverse complement strand
ATCTTAGGTGCCGAGGAATTTGGCTTTGCCACCGCACCTTTGGTAACCATGGGCTGTGTGATGATGCGTGTCTGCAATCTGGATACCTGCCCGGTAGGTGTGGCAACCCAGAACCCGGAGCTGCGCAAGCGTTTCCGCGGCAAACCGGAATATGTGGAAAACTTTATGAAATTTATCGCACAGGAGCTGCGGGAATACATGGCAGCACTGGGCGTGCGTACCGTAGACGAACTGGTAGGCCATACCGAACTTCTGAAGAGGAAGGAAAATCTGAACGACAGACAGAAGGAAATGGACTTACACCAGATTCTGGATAACCCCTACGAGGGAATGAAACAGAAATTTACCTTTGACCCGAAACAGGTTTACGACTTCAGGCTGGAGAACACCCTGGATGAAAAGGTACTGTTAAAGCAGTTAGACAAGGCCATCTCCGCGAAACAGAAACGCAGCATCGAGGTGGATGTAACGAACACCGACCGTGCCTTTGGCACCATCCTCGGTTCGGAAATCACCAGACGCCTGGGGGATGATGTGGAGGAGGATACCTACCGGGTGCTGTGTAACGGTGCCGGCGGTCAGTCCTTCGGAGCCTTTATCCCGAAAGGTCTGACTCTGGAACTGGTGGGCGACAGCAACGATTACTTCGGAAAAGGACTTTCCGGCGGTAAACTGATTGTGTACCCTCCCAAGGGCAGCAGGTTTAAACAGGATGAAAACATCATCATCGGCAACGTGGCACTCTACGGAGCCACCAGCGGAAAAGCCTTTATCAACGGCGTGGCAGGCGAGCGGTTCTGCGTGAGAAACTCCGGTGCCATTGCGGTAGTAGAGGGCGTGGGCGACCATGGCTGTGAGTACATGACCGGAGGACGTGTAGTCGTTCTCGGTCAGACCGGTAAAAACTTTGCGGCAGGCATGAGCGGCGGTATCGCCTATGTGCTGGACGAGGATAACGATTTATATACCAGACTCAACAAGGAAATGGTTTCTTCCTATGAGATTACCTCCAAGTACGATGTGCTGGAGTTAAAGGATATGATTAAAGAGCATGTGGCACTCACTAACTCCGAAAAGGGTAAGGAAATCCTGGATAACTTCGGAGAGTATCTGCCTAAGTTCAAAAAGATTATCCCCCATGACTATGAGCGGATGTTGCGGTTGATTGTACAGATGGAGGAGAAGGGCTTGAGTGCGGAGCAGGCGCAAATCGAGGCTTTCTACGCCAATAAAGGGCATTAGCTTGGAAAGGTAAGGTTACGAATATGGGAAAACCGACAGGATTTTTAGATTACGAGCGTGAGGTTTCCACAGCGGTGAAACCCTTAAAGCGCATTAAAAATTTTAATGAATTTCACGAACATCTTCCCATGGAGAGACAGCGGCTCCAGGGAGCAAGATGTATGGATTGCGGTGTACCGTTTTGTCAGTCCGGCATGACCCTTTGCGGCATGACCAGTGGCTGTCCCCTTCACAACCTGGTGCCGGAGTGGAACGACCTGGTTTACACCGGAAATCTCCATGAGGCATACAACCGCCTCCACAAAACCAACAACTTCCCGGAGTTTACTTCCAGAGTCTGCCCCGCCCTGTGCGAAAATGCCTGCACCTGTGGCTTAAACGGCGACCCGGTGGCAACGAAGGAAAATGAGTATGCCATTATTGAAAATGCTTATAAAGAGGGCTATGCGGCAGCCAGACCGCCTAAGGTACGCACCGGCAAAACCGTAGCGGTCATCGGCAGCGGACCCTCCGGGCTGGCAGTGGCAGACCAGTTGAACCGCAGAGGACATCTGGTTACCGTCTTTGAGCGCTCCGACAGAATTGGAGGTCTGCTGATGTACGGCATCCCCAACATGAAACTGGAGAAACGCATCATTGACCGGAAAATTGATGTGATGAAAGAGGAGGGTGTCATTTTCGTCACCAATGCAGATATCGGACGGGACATCAAGGCAGAGAAACTGCTGAAGGATTTTGACAGGGTGGTGCTTGCCTGTGGCTCCTCCAATCCCCGTGACATCAAGGCACCGGGACGGGATGCAAAGGGCATCTATTTCGCCGTAGATTTCCTGAAAGCCAACACCAAGAGCCTCCTGGACTCTAACTTTGAGGACAAGGCGTATGTGGAGACAAAGGATAAAAACGTAGTCATCATCGGCGGCGGTGACACGGGAAATGACTGCGTGGGAACGGCAATCCGCCACGGCTGCAAATCGGTGACCCAGATTGAGATGATGCCCAAGGCACCGGATACCAGAGCAGAGAATAATCCCTGGCCCGAATGGCCGAAAATCTGCAAGACTGATTACGGTCAGGAGGAGGCTATCGCTGTCTTTGGACACGACCCGCGGATTTATGAGTCCACGGTGAAAGAGTTTCTCAAGGATAAAAACGGCAATCTGAAAGCCGTCAAGGTGGTCAGGCTGAAATGGACGAAGGATGCGGAAACCGGACGGATGAAGATGGAGGAAACCGCCGGAAGTGAAAAAGAGCTTCCCTGCGAAGTGCTCATCATCGCCGCAGGCTTTCTGGGCAGCCAGAAGTATGTCACCGATGCCTTCAAGGTCGATGTGGACGGACGCACCAATGTGGCAGCCGCACCGGGCAGCTTCAAGACCAACGTGGAGCGTGTATACACGGCTGGGGACATGCACACCGGACAGTCTCTGGTGGTGAAAGCCATCCGGCAGGGCAGGGAATGTGCAAGAGAGGTGGACAACAGCCTGATGGGTTATTCCAACCTGGTGGTGCAGTAGACAAAATAAAAAAAGAAAAGAAAAGTCAAGGCGGGATGAGGTTCATCCCGCCTTGTTTATTGTACCGGTATGTGATACAATGCATGAAAAGGGAAAATGACAGTGGATTTCTCCAGGTGGGAGATTCCTTCACTGTCCGGGTTCCTGTGTTTGAGGTTGAAATTCGGTCATGAAAAAGAAAAAAGGATTTCTGACAGTGGTGTTTCAATGTCTGCTGATTGTGTTGGCGCTGGGACTCTTTTCATCGTTGGTACAGCACCACCTGGTGTCAGAGGAACTACAGTTTTTGAATGAGGGCTGGACGGTCCGGATTAACGAAAAGCAATATGAGAATGTGGACTTGTCGGATTTTTATTTTAATGTTTTAAGCCGGGGCGATGTGCTGACCATGACCACAACGCTCCCGGAATTTGAGGAAGGAAAATGTCTCACCATGAAAAACAATCGGGCGTGGCTGGAGGTTTTTCTGGGGGATGACACCGAGCCTGTTTTTTCCTTTGGAAGGGAACATTACGAGGCAGG
>CAKRNW010000162.1 GCA_934371505.1 uncultured Lachnospiraceae bacterium | reverse complement strand
ATAAACATGGCATCGCCAAAGCTGAAGAATCGATATTTTTCTCTGATTGCTTCCTCATAGGCTGCCAAAATATGTTCTCTTCCCGCCAAAGCAGACACCAGCATCACCAGTGTAGATTCCGGCAAGTGGAAATTGGTAATCAGGCAATCCAATACCTTAAATTTGTAACCGGGATAAATGAAAATCTCTGTGTTGCCGCAGCCTGCCTGTACAATGCCATTTTCATCCGCAGCACTCTCCACGGTACGGCAGCTGGTGGTTCCCACACAGATAATCCGATTCCCTGCTTTCCTGGTATCATTGATCAGCTTTGCCGTCTCTTCCGTTACCTGATAATATTCGGAATGCATATGATGATCCAGAATATCATCTTCTTTTACGGGACGGAAGGTTCCCAGTCCCACATGGAGCGTAACATAAGCAAGCCTGACTCCTTTTGCTTCAATCTGCTGCAACAGTTCCTTTGTAAAATGTAAGCCTGCTGTAGGAGCCGCCGCAGAACCATCATATTTTGCATAAACAGTCTGATAACGGTTTTTATCCTGAAGCTTGTGGGTAATATAAGGTGGCAGAGGCATCTCTCCCAGCTTGTCCAGCACTTCCTCAAAAATGCCATCGTAGGTAAACTGAATCAGGCGGTTTCCTTCCTCCACGACATCCAATACCTCAGCCTTCAAAAGCCCGTCCCCAAACACAAACTTTGCCCCGGGACGACATTTCCTGCCGGGGCGCACCAAGGTCTCCCAGATATCCTTCTCCCTGCGTTTTAAAAGAAGTACTTCAATTGCAGCGCCGGTGTCTTCCTTCACTCCAAGAAGTCTCGCCGGAATGACTTTGGTATTGTTTAATACCAGGCAATCTCCCGGAGCAAGGTAATTCACAATATCATGAAAGATACGGTGTTTCGTTTCTCCGGTCTTTTTATCAAGCATGAGAAGTCTGGAACCGGAACGATCTTCCAGAGGATCCTGTGCAATCAGTTCCTCCGGAAGATCAAAATAAAAATCTGATTTCTTCATATCGTTCCTATTTCATCCGTATTATAAGCAGGCATGTTTCAAGAAAGCAACATAGCCTCTCTTAGTCTCATACACATCGGCTTTGCTGGTAGCTTCCCAGGGAGCATGCATATTAAGCACTGCCACACCGGAATCGATAACATTCATGCCATATAAAGCCAGAATATAAGCGATGGTTCCACCGCCGCCTAAGTCTACTTTACCAAGTTCAGCTGTCTGGAATACCACCTGTTCCTTGTCAAAAATACCACGGATATGAGCCATATATTCTGCATTGGCATCATTGGAGCCGGATTTACCTCTGGAACCGGTGAACTTATTAAATACCATACCGCATCCTAAGAAGGATGCATTCTTTTTCTCAAAAGCAGATGCATAGCTGGGATCAAAACCGGCACTGACATCGGAGGACAGCATGCAGGAGGATGCCAGACAGCGGCGGACATTCAGTTCGCTGTACTCGCCGGTGAGGTTCATCACCTCTGCTACCGCATTCTCAAAGAATTTCGATTGCATACCGGTAGCACCTACGCTTCCGATTTCCTCTTTATCTACTAAAATGCAGCAGACAGTACGCTCGGTCTGTTCCAGATCCAACATGGCTTTCATGGAAGTGAAAGCGCAGACACGGTCATCCTGACCGTAAGCCAGAATCATGGAGCGGTCAAAACCGGCCTCTCTTGCTTTTCCGGCAGGAACAATTTCTAATTCTGCAGAGAGGAAATCTTCCTCTTCCATGTCATAGCTCTCCTTGAGGATATCCAGAACGCCTGCTTTCACAGCATCCTTTGCAACGCTCTTTTCTTCCTCCTTATCCTCTTTTTCCTTAATGACAAGGGGTCTGTTTCCCACGATGAGATCCAGCGCCTCCCCTTCGATTACCTTGGCAGCTTTCTTCTCCAGCTGCTCCTGGGAAAGATGAATCAACAAATCGGAGATGAAAAATACAGGATCCTTCTCGTCCTCACCGATATTGACTTCCACGGTGGTTCCGTCCTTCTTGATAACGACACCGTGAAGAGCCAGGGGAATGGTCACCCACTGGTATTTTTTCACACCACCATAATAGTGGGTGTCCAGATAAGCAAAACCTCCATCCTCGTATAAAGGATTCTGTTTCACATCCAGACGGGGGGAATCGATATGGGCACCCAGAATGTTCATGCCCTCGCTGAGGGGCTTTCCCCCGATCTGGAAAAAGCAGATAGACTTATTCATCCATACAGAATAAACCTTGTCCCCTTTTTTCAGTGTTTCGCCCTTTTTGCGGATTTCTTCTAATTCCCGATAGCCGGCAGCTTCAATGGTGTTAACGATAGAATCGATACACTCACGCTCCGTCTTACCGTTGTCCAGAAAATCCATATACTCTCTTGCCAGAGTATCTACTTCTTTATTTTGTTTTTTACCGTAAGTTTCCCATACATTTTTGTGTTCCATAATAACTGCGAAACCTCCATTTTCTTTCTTACTTAACCAATACTTCCAGATAACCCACCAGCTTGTCGAAATCATAGGATTCCATTACGCCCAGACTGGGATCATAGAATTTGCCGTCAAAATATACCAGATAGTGACTGTATCGTCCCATCTTTTCCAAAAGGATACAACATTTGGGCAGTTTCACTACAGGTTCACCCAGCGTATAAATCAATTCCTCCGTATGCTCCAGACCAAAATAGTTCAGGGCACCGATGATTTTATCCATGGTTGCCTGCCATTCTGCACAGTGCATCACTTCGCTGGCCTCGTCAATGGTGATACCTGCCAGCATGGCTACACAGGACTGTCCGCACAAACCGTCGTGTGGTTGATGGATACAGTCAATGTGATCAATGTGACGGATGGGGTTGGCGGAACAGTAGGGGCTGTCCTCCACGCCGTATTTGGTAATACGGAAGGTAACCGGATATTCTTTACCAGCCTCAAACTGTTCCATGATCTGGGGATGAATGGGAATCTTGTAGTAACCGTTTCCCTTGGGCTCTAAGTTACAGACAAAGGTGATCCCATTCACCTTGACCTTCGCAGGTACATTGCCTTCTTTTTTGAAGATTTCCCAGATGTTAAAGGGAAGATCAATATAACTGTTGTTGTCGTCGTCTTTTTCAATTTTTCCTATAAATGAGTACTTCATCTTTCTCTTTCACTCCTGATTGAACTTTTTCTATGCATAAGTTTACCACAGGAGATCCTTTCCGTCACGCGAAAAAAGGGTTAATTTTTTATCAAGAACGCAGTTCAATTCCAAGATCCTGAAGTCCGTTGAGAATTTTCTTCATGGCTGCAGAAATTTCCGC
>CAKRNW010000161.1 GCA_934371505.1 uncultured Lachnospiraceae bacterium | reverse complement strand
TACCCCGGCGAAACCATCCGCGAGGTATACCGCCACGCCGATGAACGCATGTATGAAATGAAGCGGAGGATGAAGAAAGAGCGATGTAGTAGCCAACTACAGATGCCATTACAGAGTTGAAAAATGCAATTATGATTCCAAGTGAGTCAGAAAAATCCAGGGAGTGCCAGTCCTTGGATTTTTTACAAATTAACATTGATGCTACAGATTTTGTGGGAATTTTGGGGGAGTAATCGAGATGGCAAATCTGGAAATATCCGGAAAGAATCTTTCCAGTAAGGACAAACGTACTTATAACAGTAATATTCTGGATGTCCTGGACAAGTATCTAATTAGAAAATGAAAGAACCGGGAACTGTCAATTTACGCCAGCTCCCGGTTTTTGTATGAACTGAAATTAAGATAGCAAGCTCAATACACTGCCTGCACATTCGTAATCTGCTTATTGCTGAACTGGAAGCTCCACACCGAATGACCGGGGATGCGGTGCTCCGTCATATAGTAGGTGTCCCCCAGGCGGGTGATGTAGTAGGGCGTACCCCCACCTACGAAATAGGAATAGACATCATCGTACCTGCCCACAATCTTTCCAGTGTCATCCGTCTCGCCCAAATCCGATAACTTCTCGCAGTAAAGGATGGTAGCGTAGGACTGGTCACCGGTATTGTCCGTGGACACCGTGATCAGATAACCGCCGGGAACCGGCAGTAACTGTATCATTCCTGCAAGGGCATCAGGAACCGGATAGGTCTTTTTGATTTCCAACGTCTTTAAATCCGCCTGGATAATCTGGGACTGACCGGACACAAAATAAATCGAACTGCCACGGATGGTGAAGGAACGCACATATACACCGTCCAGTGCATCAATTCTGCGGATCTCCGTCAGATACATCCGGGAATCCGTTCTGGTATGCTGGAAACAGTACAGCTCGCCGCTCATGGAACTCCATACATAAAAAGTGCCACTGCTTTCTTCATATTGAATATAGTGGGGACGGTTTCCGATATTTTCAAAAACCTGCGTCTCCACAAATTTGTCCCCTGCCTTTTCAAAAACCAGCACACGGTTATTCTCTGTATCGTCTGCCAGATAAACCGTCCCGTCGCTGACAAGCACATGACCCTTGCTCATATCGTTGGTCAAAACAGACCAATCCGTGAGGGGGTCTGTGAGATTGTCATGGTAAATAATCTGGTCGTGGTAGCAGTCCACCAGGAAATAAACACCGTCCTGCTCGTTTACATAAGTCGGCACACTCAGGTCTGCATAAGAATTTTTGGCAGGAACCAAGGCATCTGCAGCCGCCTGCACATCCTCCACCAGCACCGTGGATGCCGTGACATAACTGGTAATCTCCTTGGGGGCACCATGGGTGTCCAGATAAAAATACCGCAGGGAAAACAGAACCAGTAATAGCAGCGCAATGCTGCCGATGGCGAAAGCATTGCGCTGGGGAGTGGGTTTTACTTTTGTTTTCATCATAATAGCTGGATGCCGTTCTTTTCGGCAGCCTCCCGAACATCCTCCGGCCACAGGGAGGCCTGCACCTCGCCGATGTGGGCTTTTCTTAATAAGAACATACAGATACGGGACTGACCGATACCACCGCCGATGGTGTAGGGAAGTTCATCCATAAGGATTGCCTTCTGGAAAGGAAGTTCGGCACGTTCCATACATCCCGCTTTTTCCAACTGGCTTTTCAGAGAAACATCATCCACACGGATACCCATGGAGGAAAGTTCCAAGGCAATGTCCAGAACCGGATAATACACAATAATATCGCCGTTTAATGCCCAGTCATCATAGTCCGGGGCACGCAGGTCGTGGGGCACGCCGCTCTCCAGCTTGTCACCGATCTGCATGATGCAGACCGCGCCCTTTGCCTTGGCAATGTAATATTCCCGCTGCTTGGGAGAGCACTCCGGGAACATATCCTCCAGCTCCTGTGAGGTAATGAAGAAAATATCGTGGGGCAGAATTTCTTCAATATAATCATAGTGAATAGATAGGAATTTCTCGGTTTTCACCAGGGTTTTGTACACATCCTTGACCACCTTCCGGAAAGTCTCCAGGGTGCGGTCCTCCTTGGGAATAATTTTCTCCCAGTCCCACTGGTCTACATAAATCGAGTGGATATTGTCGGTTTCCTCATCCCGGCGGATGGCGTTCATGTCGGTATAAATCCCCTCCCCCACTTCAAAACCGTATTTTTTCAAAGCGTAACGTTTCCACTTTGCAAGGGAGTGTACAATCTCGGCAGGAGCCTCGTTCTGCTCACGGATGGTAAAGGTGACCGGGCGCTCCACACCGTTTAAGTTGTCATTGAGTCCCGATGCCGGGTCAACAAAAAGGGGAGCGGAAACACGGTATAAATGCAGACGCTCAGCGAGCAGCTGCTGGAAACAATCCTTGACAGCCTTGATGGCAATCTGTGTGTCGTGCAGATTCAAGGCAGATTCGTAATGTTTAGGTATGGTAATCGAAGACATATCTTCATCCTTTCTGGCAAAAAACCGCCATTTCTATTTAACCGCTTTTTTCTGTTGAATGCAAGCATTTTGTTGTATTCCCAGATGCTCCTTCAGGCATATTCCCATCGTTCATGTCGAAAAAGATGTCGTTCATGCAAGTTGCCCCAAAAATGAAACAGGATTTAGTATAATTCGGGTTAGAAATGAGATACCACGCAAAGGAGGATATGGGATGAAGAAAAAGGTTTATTTGTGGCTCTTAGCAATGTGTGTGACAGCCGGCACAGCAACCCCGGTCTATGCGGTGGAGCCTGTGGCAGAGCAGAGCACGGTGGAGGAAAAAACATCGGAAAACAACGGGGAGAACGCTGGCGAGGAAAGTTCCGGTGAAGAAAATGCTCCGGAGAAAAATGAGGGAAATCCCGGTGAAGTGAAAGCCCCGGAGAACAGCGGCGTGAATTCCGGTGGGGAGAAAGCCCCGGAGAACGGTGGCGTGAATTCTGATGGGGAGAAAGCCCCGGAGAACGGTGGCGTGAATTCCGGCGAAGGCAAGGACACCGAAAATAGCGGCGAAAATGCTGATGAGGAAGAAAAATCGGGCGAAGTGGCAGAAGTGCCGGAAGACGAGCTGGCTTTGCAAGAGTTAGAGGAAGAAAATCAGATTGATGCCTTCTCTGCAAGCCATACGGTAACTACTTTTGACGAGTTAAAGACTGCCCTGGCGGATGAAACTTGTAGTGAGATTCAGGTGAGCGGCACGATCAGTGTGACGAAAACTCTTATCGTGAATAGAGAGGTAAAACTTTCAGGGGGTGGAATGCTTGTTCGCGGCGTTAAAAGCATTTGCTTAATTGCAGTCGGAGAAAAAGGTGTTCTGACACTGGAAAACATTGTGCTGGATGGAAA
>CAKRNW010000160.1 GCA_934371505.1 uncultured Lachnospiraceae bacterium | reverse complement strand
TTGCAGACACGCATCATCACACAGCCCATGGTTACCAAAGGTGCGGTGGCAAAGCCAAATTCCTCGGCACCTAAGATGGCGGCGATTGCCACATCCCGTCCACTCATCAGCTTTCCATCCGTCTCGATGCGGACTTTGTTTCGCAGTCCATTCTGAATCAGTGTCTGGTGGGTTTCTGCCAGTCCCAGCTCCCAGGGAAGTCCTGCATTGTGGATGGAGTTTCTGGGTGCTGCACCGGTACCTCCATCGTAGCCGGACACCAGAATGACCTGGGCTCCCGCTTTGGCTACACCGGCAGCAACGGTGCCAACACCTGCCTCCGATACCAGTTTTACGGAAATATCTGCCGCTTTATTGGCATTTTTCAAATCGAAGATCAGCTGTGCCAAATCCTCGATGGAATAAATATCGTGGTGTGGCGGGGGAGAAATCAGACCGACGCCGGGTGTGGAGTGACGGGTCTTTGCCACCCAGGGATAAACTTTTCCACTGGGAAGGTGGCCGCCCTCACCGGGTTTCGCTCCCTGTGCCATTTTGATCTGAATCTCCTGTGCGCTTACCAGATAGCGGCTGGTAACGCCGAAGCGTCCGGATGCCACCTGCTTGATGGCAGAGCATTTGTTGAGTCCGTCCGGTCCGATGGTGAGACGCTCAATGTCCTCGCCGCCCTCACCGGTGTTGGATTTTCCATGAAGGTTATTCATGGCGATTGCCAGTGTCTCATGTGCCTCCCTGGAGATGGAACCGTAAGACATAGCTCCGGTCTTGAACCGGCGCACAATCTTTTCCACACTCTCCACTTCCTCAATGGGCACGCCTTTTTTCGGGTAGTTAAAGTCTAACAGCCCACGGAGATTCTTGATGGAATCCTCATCGTTGACCAGAGCGGTGTACTCCTTAAACATCTCATAATCCCCACGCTTTGTGGACTCCTGGAGGAGATGGATGGTAGCAGGATTGTAAAGATGCTCGTCTGCACCGCTGCGCATCTGGTGATGTCCCACACTGTCCAGGGTCAAATCCACATCCAGTCCCAGAGGGTCAAAGGCGTGGGTGTGCAGCTCCTCCACCTGTTTGGAAATATCCTTTAAGGTAATGCCTCCTACACGGCTTACCGTGCCGGTGAAATATTTGTCAATGACCTCGGAGCTGATGCCGATTGCCTCGAAAATTTTTGCACCCTCGTAGGACTGGATGGTGGAAATACCCATCTTGGAGGCAATTTTTACGATGCCGTGAAGGACGGCACTGTTGTAATCGTCCACAGCAGCATAGTAATCTTTATCCAGCATGTGGCTGTCAATCAGTTCCTTGATGGTATCCAGTGCAAGGTAAGGGTTGACGGCACAGGCACCGTAGCCTAACAGGGTTGCGAAATCGTGAACCTCACGGGGTTCGCCGGACTCCACAATCATTGCCACGCTGGTACGCTTTTTGGTGGTAACCAGGTGCTGCTGCAGAGCCGAAACCGCTAAGAGGGAAGGGATTGCCACATGATTTTCATCCACGCCTCTGTCCGAGAGGATGATAATGTTCACGCCGTCACGGTATGCCCGGTCTACCTCCACAAAGAGGCGGTCGATGGCTTTTTCCATGCTGGTTCCGGTGTAGTAAATGATAGGAATCACTTCTATCTTGAAGCCCTCTGCCTTCATATTTTTTATCTTCATCAAATCCGTGTTGGTAAGAATGGGATTGCGTACCTTCAAAACATTGCAGTTTTTCGGCATCTCCTCCAACAGGTTTCCATCGGTTCCAATGTAAACGGTGGTGCTGGTAACCACTTCCTCACGGATGGCATCGATGGGCGGGTTGGTTACCTGGGCAAAAAGCTGTTTGAAGTAATGGAACAAAGGATGGTAGCTTTTGCTCAGCACGGGAATGGGAGTGTCCACACCCATAGCAGCGATAGCCTCTGTTCCGTTCTTTGCCATGGGAAGGATGCTGGCTTTCATTTCCTCGTAGGTGTAGCCAAAGGCTTTTTGTAGGCGCTGGCGCTCCTCGTAGGTCAGCTCCGGCACGCGCTGGTTGGGAATCTTTAAATCTTTCAGGTTAACCATGTTGCTGTCAATCCACTCGCCGTAGGGCTGTCTGCTGGCGTAACGCTCCTTTAACTCGTCATCCCCAATCACTCTGCCCTGCACAGTGTCCACCAGGAGCATTTTGCCGGGACGGAGTCTTTCTTTTACCACGATTTTGGTGGGGTCAATGGGCAGGACTCCTACCTCGGAGGAAAGAATCAGGGTATCGTCATCGGTAATCATGTAGCGGGAAGGGCGCAGACCGTTACGGTCAAGCACGGCGCCCATCACATCGCCATCGGAGAAAAGAATGGAGGCGGGTCCGTCCCAGGGCTCCATCATGGTTGCATAATATTGGTAGAAATCCTTTTTCTTCTGGGACATGGTCTTGTTGTTTGCCCAGGGTTCGGGAATGGTAATCATCACCGCCAGGGGCAGATCCATGCCACTCATTACCAAAAATTCCAGGGTGTTATCCAGCATCGCAGAGTCGGAGCCGGAGGTGTTGACCACTGGAAGCACTCTGGAAAGCTCGCCCTTTAAATGCTCGGATTCCATGTTTTCCTCACGGGCTAACATCTTGTCGGCGTTGCCGCGGATGGTGTTAATCTCACCGTTGTGTACGATGAAACGGTTAGGGTGGGCACGCTCCCAGCTGGGGTTGGTATTGGTAGAAAAACGGGAATGCACAATGGCAATCGCGGACTCATAGTCTTTATCCTGTAAATCGGAGAAAAAGGTACGGAGCTGTCCCACCAGGAACATTCCTTTGTATACAATGGTACGGCTGGAAAGGGAAACCACATAGGTGTCCTCGGAGGACTGTTCAAAGACTCTCCGCACGATGTATAACATTCGATCGAAGTCCAGACCTTTTGCCACTTTTACAGGCTTTTTCACAAATCCCTGCATGATACAGGGCATGCACTCCACTGCCTTGTGGCCCAGCACAGAGGGGATGGTTGGCACTTCACGCCAGCCCAGAAAATCCAGTCCTTCCTTCTGTACGATGATTTCAAACATCTTTTTCGCCTGGTTGCGTTTCAGTTCATCCTGAGGGAAGAAAAACATACCTGCACCGTACTCTCTCTCTCCACCCAGTTCGATTCCCAAGGACTTCGTTACTTTCTGGAAAAATTTATGGGGAATCTGTGTCAGAATACCCACGCCGTCACCGGTTTTTCCCTCGGCATCCTTACCGGCACGATGCTCCAGATTTTCCACAATTTTCAGGGCGTTTTCCACCGTCTCACGACTCTTTTGCCCCTTAATGTTGACGCAGGCTCCGATACCACAGTTATCATGTTCAAAGGATTCCCGATATAAGGGAGCCTGGGGAACTTCTCTCTTTACATCAAACATAATATTC
>CAKRNW010000159.1 GCA_934371505.1 uncultured Lachnospiraceae bacterium | reverse complement strand
TATTTTCAGGGTAGAGATGGGATCCAGCGCGGAAGTGGGTTCATCCATCAGCAGAACCTCCGGTTCCACCGCTAAGGATCTCGCAATACAGAGACGCTGCTGTTGTCCTCCGGAAAGTCCTAATGCCGATTTCTTCAGACGATCCTTTACCTCATCAAAAATGGCAGCTCCCCGCAAGCTGTTTTCCACAATCTCATCCAGTTTCGCTTTGTTTTTGATTCCGTGTACCCTGGGTCCATATGCCACATTATCATAAATACTCATGGGAAAAGGATTGGGCTGCTGAAAGACCATTCCTACCTTTTTGCGGAGCAGCGTGGTATCCACCCCCGGTGCGTAAATATCTTCCCCATCCAGCTCAATGCCTCCCGTGATTTTCACGTTGGGAATGAAATCGTTCATCCGGTTTAAACTTTTTAGGAAAGTGGATTTGCCGCAGCCGGAAGGACCGATCAGGGCAGTAATATTCTTATCAAAAATATCAATGTTGATATTTTTTAATGCATGATTTTCTCCGTAATATAAATTCATATCGGATACTTTTATTTTGGTCTGTTCCATAGTCTATCCTCTATTCTTTTCTGGTCACATCATATTGGCGGGCCAGTACTTTGGTCAATGCATTGATGCACAGGACGATCACTAACAATACTAACGCGATACCGAAAGCTCTGTCATATTCTGCTTTGGACATGCACAGGTATAGCTGAATGGTCAGGGTGCCGCCCGGCTCTAACACTTTATCCAGATACCCCATCGCACTCTTGGGTAAGAGATAGCCGCTTCCTGCCGTAAACAAAAGTGCTGCCGACTCTCCCACAATTCGTCCGATGGATAAAATCACGCCGGTAATCATTCCGGGCATCGCCGAGGGAAGGAGCACCGTGCGGATCATATACCACTTGGTCGCCCCGATTCCCATTGCCCCGGTGCGGTAGCTTTCCGGCACCGTTTTTAATGCTTCCTGGGTATTTCTTGTGATAAGCGGTAATACCATCAGGGTCAAAGTCAAGGCACCGGTAAGAATTGAGTACCCTAAGTGAAAGAGATTTCCAAAAAATACCATGCCGAACAATCCAAAGATAATGGAGGGAATACCGGACAATGCCTCTGTGGTAAACTCAATAAACCGCACCAGTTTTCCAGGGTGGGCATACTCGTTGAGATAGATGGCAGATCCCACTCCAATGGGTGTGGCCAGCAGAAGGGTAATCAGAATCATATATAATGTATTCAACAAGTTACCTGCAATACCAAAAGTTCCTTTTAAACTGCTTGGTACCGTGCTTAAGAATTCCCAGCTGATGGTTCCCGCGCCCTTTCCCAGCACATAAAACAGGATTCCCACCAGAAGGGCCACCGAAATACCCGCAGACAATCCGATGAGTGCATAGACTGCCCCATCCATAATTTTTCGTCTTGCCATTGGTTAACCCTCCTTTCCGGCTGCCTTTTTCATGATGCCGTTTAGTGCCAGATTGATCAACATGATAAAGGCAAACAATACCAGTCCGATGGTGAATAACACCTGCCTGTGCAAGCCACTGGCATATCCCATCTCAGAGACAATGGCCGTGGTCAGGAATCGCACAGAAGCGAAAGGAAGGGGGAAATTAACGCTGCTTCCCGATACCAGGGTGATCGCCATGGCCTCACCGATTGCTCTGCCAATTCCCAATACAATGGCAGTCATGATGCCGGATTTGGCTGTTGGAATCGTTACCTTAAAAATGGTCTGAATCTTCGTAGCACCCAATGCATAGGAGGATGCCCTGAGGGATGCAGGTACTGTCTTTAATGCGGATTCGCTGATATTGATCACCGTGGGAAGAATCATAATTGCCAGTACGATCACTGCGGAAATCAGGTTGGCACCACCGGTATACTGGTGGGTGGTGGAGCCGGCGAAAATCGCCCGTTCCCATTTATACATGAGAGGATTTAAAATCATCAGTCCAAGCAGTCCATAAATAACAGATGGAATACCTGCCAATAATTCCACAGCAGGTTTTACCACCGCTGCTACTTTAGCAGGTGCCACTTCTGCCAGGAACACCGCCGTGAGAAGTCCAATGGGAACCCCAAGAAGAATGGCTGCTGTCGTACCCACAATGGAGGTCAGAATAACATATAAAATTCCGAAGCTCGGATTCTCCGCACTGGGTTTCCATACCGTTCCAAAAAGCAGTTCCTTCGGTCCCACTTGCAGAAGGGCGGGTAATCCGTTTTGAATCATATAAACGGTAATGGATAATACTGCAAAAACTGCCATAAGCGCACACAGGGTCATAATCCCCTGTGCGCACTTTTCAGATGCAGATTTACTTCTATGGTTTGCGTAAATCGTTTTCATTCTCTTTTCCTTGCACCTTGCAATTAGTCAACAGTTACCAGACCAACACTCTCTACAAGCTGTTTTCCGGCATCGCTCTTTAAGTAAGCGAAGATGGCCTGTACCGCATCACTCTGCTCACTGATTTCTCCCATGGTAGCCATAACGAAGGGTCTCTGTAAAATGTAGGAACCATCTTTAATGGTCTCAACGGAAGGCATTACCTCGTCTAATGACAGGGTCTTTACGGAGTCATTTAAGTCACCAAAGGATGCATATCCGATAGCGCCGGGAGTAGAAGCAACTTTTGCAATCACTGCACCGGTGGAATCCAGTTCGTTTGCATAAGTGCAGGCATCTTTCACATCCAGAATGTTCTCAAAACCGTCTCTTGTACCGGAACCGGACTCCCGCCCCACTACTACGATGGGCTCATCGGTACCACCCAGTTCACTCCAGTTGGAAATGTTTCCGGTGTAGATGTCCACTAACTGCTCTTTGGTCAAACCATCCAGTCCGTTGTCCGGATCTACAATCACACCGATTCCATCGATTGCTACGATGTTTTCCACAGCGCCCTGGGATTTCTCCTCATCCTTTAAGTTACGGGAAGAATTTCCGATGTCTACGCTACCTGCGATTAAGGACTCAATGCCTGCACCGGAACCGGTGAACTCTGCGTTTACGGTCACACCAGGGTACTCTGCCATGAAACTTTCGCTTAAAGCGTTGGCAAGCTTCTCCATGGAAGTGGAACCTGCCATGGTAACAGAACCGGTGAGGTCCGATGCGGTATTGTCTGCTGCAGGAGTCTCGGTGGTCTGTGCTGTGGTTTCTGCTGCTGCGGTGGTGGACTCTGTGGTTGCTGCAGGAGCTGCAGTGTCTGTTGTGTTTGCTGCGTTTCCACATCCTACGATGCTGGCTGCCAAAAGCATTGCTGCTCCGATTGTTGCGGTTACTTTACAAGTTGTTTTTTTCATAATCTAATTCCTCCTCATTCTTTTGGTTTTTTCTTGTTTCGTTCTTACAAGCAGGAGTGTACCATAGCACCCAGACCGCCACTATCAAGGTGGAGTAAAAGCAACGTAAGATT
>CAKRNW010000158.1 GCA_934371505.1 uncultured Lachnospiraceae bacterium | reverse complement strand
ATGTATACCCGTTGGGCAGAGCGGAAGGGCTACTCGGTGGAAGTATTGGATTATCTGGATGGGGATGAGGCTGGTATTAAATCTGTGACCTTCCAGGTCAATGGAGAAAATGCCTATGGCTATCTGAAGTCGGAGAAAGGTGTGCATCGTCTGGTACGGATTTCTCCTTTTAATGCCCAGGGTAAACGCCAGACTTCCTTTGTATCCCTGGATGTGATGCCGGAAATCGAAGAGGATATTGACATCGACATTAAGGATGAGGATATCCGTATTGACACCTACCGAAGTTCCGGTGCCGGTGGTCAGCACATCAACAAAACCTCCTCGGCCATCCGTATTACCCACTTCCCTACGGGAATTGTGGTGACCTGCCAGAATGAGCGGAGCCAGCATATGAATAAGGATAAAGCTATGCAAATGCTGAAAGCCAAACTGTACATGTTACAGAAAGAGGCCAATGCAGAGAAGCTTTCCGATATTCGTGGGGATGTGAAAGAGATTGGCTGGGGTAACCAGATCCGTTCCTATGTCTTACAGCCCTATAAGCTGGTGAAAGACCTGCGTACCGGCGAGGAAACCGGAAATGTGGATGCCGTTTTAGACGGCTCCATCGACCCTTTTATCACGGCGTACTTGAAATGGAAAAGCCTCGGAGCAGGGCAAAGCACTGGCTGCTGAGCCCGTAAGAAAATGATTCAAGAGTGCAAAAATCCCATTGCAAAGCAATTAGCATGGATTTTTGCATGGCTGTGAAGGAACTGAACAGTCAAGTCTTGGTGGTAAAAAAGTAGTAGAAGAATAAGATGTGATCATAAAAAAACGTCTGTGGAAAATCCACAGACGTTTTTGCGTACATTCAAAATTTCTTTATTCCACATTCCGGTTTTGTTCCATCAAATCCAGGAAGAAGTTTGCCAGTGTGGCATTCAGGTAAGGAGTAATCCATAACAGACCGATGCCTAAGGAAAGAACTCCCAACAGGAACAGGGGAATAAAACTTACCTCGATATAAAACAGCCGTCCCATATTTCCCTTCATCAGCCGGATGGCGTAGAGCATCAGATCCTTCGCAGAGTAGTCCGGAAAATCCAATAACAGATAGAAAACCTGGGAGAACAGTAAATTTACAATAACCAAAGCGATGAAACCTACTGTGCAGGCAATGCAGAAGGGCAGGAAATATTCAAAGTGCCAGTCGTATTGAATGGACAGGGAGGAGGAAAAATTCACTGTTATTAACTTATGCTGAAAATAAGTATAAGGTGCGGTACAGAGGCTGGTCAAAAGGGTAATCACTGTCAGTACGATCAGGGATTTATCCGCCTGCTTCCGAAATCCGTAGAAAATATCGGAAACGGAAATCATCTGTCCACAGGCAAGCTTAAGAAACAGATAAGCCTCTCCCACACTGAACAGCCCCAGTAAAATTGCGGTGAGAATCGAGACAGCATAATAAAACACAGTGCCAAGGGTGGAGGAAGTGTCAATGAGAGAAGCCACCACATCCGTAACAAGTAACTGTAAAAGCTGTGCTGTCATCAATGCCCAGATCACAGTGCCGTAGTGGCCTAACAGCTGTCCTCTGGCCTGTGCCTTTAATTCGGAAGAAGATTTGTGTGAATTCATAACATTTCCCCTCCTTCCGGATCAAAGGATGAATCGAAAGGAACACCGTAGATCTGTTCATACATCTGTTCAAACTGATTCAGGAACTGCTGGTCGCGCAACAGGGTGTTGATACTGTAAATGGACCATGCCACATTTAAGACAATTGCAATGACGGCAATCGCTACTGTATAGCGTGCTTTTTTTGTCATTTTTTTGTGATAGCCCTTGGAAAGGATAGCGAGGATTGCGGCAATGGCAGCCAGAATTGTGGGGAAAAGAGTGATCCTGCAGGTGAGGAGCGCAATCATTCCCATGATCATAGCTGCGTGGGCGAATCCTGCCCCATCCGCACCATAGCGCTGCTGCTGACTATAGTCGGGATTTGGCTGCCCGTATCCATAGTTATTGGGATTGTTTGTATTGTAGTCCATAATGACTCCTTTGCATTGATTTAAGAATACAAACCCTATGATAGCATGAACGGGTGTGCTTTTCAAATAAAGGATTTCTAAAAAAGTCAAATCGTCTTGAAAAGAATCCATGAAATTTAGTATAATCAAAAGAACAAGATCAACACCACAGGAGTTTGAACATGGACATTATTTTAAAGATCAAAGAAGAATTAAAGGTAGAAAAATGGCAGGTGGAGGCCGCCGTCAAGCTGATTGACGAGGGCAATACCATCCCCTTTATCTCCCGTTACCGTAAGGAAGCTACCGGATCTCTGAATGATGAGCAGCTGCGTAATCTGGACGAGCGTCTGAAATATCTGCGTGGCCTGGAAGAAAAAAAGGAACAGGTCATCGGCAGTATTGAAGAGCAGGGAATGCTCACCGAGGAATTAAAGGAAAAGATCCTGGCGGCAGAGACCATGGTTGTGGTGGAGGACTTATATCGTCCTTACCGCCCTAAGCGAAAAACCAGGGCAAGCATTGCCAAAGAGAAGGGGCTGGAAGGACTGGCTGGCTTTATTCTGGAGCAGAAAGCAACGGCTCCTGTTCTGCAGGAGGCTGCAAATTATGTAAATCCCGAAAAAGAAGTGGCAACGCCGGAGGAGGCTCTGGCAGGAGCAAAGGATATTATTGCAGAGAGTATCTCCGATGAGGCAGACTATCGTATCTATATCCGTAATCTCACCATGGAGGAAGGTATCATCACCAGTACCGCCAAAGATGAGAAGGCGGAGAGCGTCTATGAGATGTATTACCAGTACGAAGAGCCGGTGAAAAAAGTGGCAGGGCATCGCGTGCTGGCATTGAACCGTGGTGAGGCAGAGAAGGTGCTTACTGTAAAAATTGTGGCACCTACCCAGCAGATTCTCCGCTATCTGGAGAAAAAGACCATCCATGCCGACAATGAATTCACCACCCCGATTTTAAAGGAAGTGGCAGAGGACAGTTATGAGCGCCTCATTGCTCCTGCTATTGAGCGTGAAATACGCAATGATTTAACCGAAAAAGCTGAGGACGGAGCCATTGCTGTATTCGGCAAAAACTTAGAGCAGCTTTTATTGCAGCCCCCCATCGCCGGAAAAGTGGTTCTGGGCTGGGATCCTGCTTTCCGTACCGGCTGCAAGCTGGCAGTAGTGGATGAGACCGGAAAAGTGCTGGACACCAAAGTGATCTATCCCACCGCCCCCCAGAACAAAGTGACGGAAGCCAAAGCAGAATTGAAGAAACTCATCAGGAAATACAATGTTTCCCTGATTTCCGTGGGAAACGGCACCGCATCCAGAGAGTCCGAACAGGTCATTGTGGAACTGTTAAAGGAACTGGACACCCCGGTACAGTATGTGATTGTCAGCGAGGCAGGTGCCTCTGTTTATTCAGCAAGTAAACTGGCAACGGAGGAATTCCCTAATTTTGATGTGGGACA
>CAKRNW010000157.1 GCA_934371505.1 uncultured Lachnospiraceae bacterium | reverse complement strand
AGGAAATGCGGGAGCTTTTAACGGCAAAGGCAAATGTAGATCGAGTGCTGAAAATGGAGGTAGAACAGGATGTTGAGAAAGAAAAAGACCACGGCCAGCGGTAAGCTGGTCCTGGTCAAAAGCGTTCGCAGAACGCGCAGCCACTGAATGAAATTCTGTGTTCAAAGGGCCTCTTTCCCGAGTGTTTCTTGCATTTCTGGAGGACAGCTAAGATAGAGCATTTTCAATTTTGGCAATTTCCCGTATGGAAACATGGCAGAATAAATGGTACTATGGACATTTATGAGAGAGTCAAGTATAATAAGCCAGAAGAGTTTTGGGTACCTATTTCTAAGGGAAGGAATAGGACAACTGACAATAGAAATAGCGAAAGCCCCGGAATGTCAGACATTCTGGGGCTTTTTTGAAAGGAACTTTATGAAACCAAAATTTGACTGGAGAAAATTTTTACAGGAACTTGCCATGATTGCGATTCCGGTGGCGCTTCAAAACCTGTTGACCACCACGGGAAGCATGATCGACACCATGATGATTGCACCTTTAGGAGAAAATGCAGTAGGGGCAGTGGGACTCTGCGCCCAGTTTTCCTCCCTCCTTTTTTCGGGTTACTGGGGATTTGTGGGAGGTGGAATGCTTTTCTTTGCCCAATACTGGGGGGCGGGAGATCACAAAGGAATCAACCGGGCTTATGGCACAACCATGGCCTTTCTCATGATTGTATCCTGTACCGGCGGTATTCTGGCCATGGTGAAACCGGAATTGATCATGCACATCTATACGGATAAGGCAGCAATTCAGAAAATCGGCACAGAATATCTTAGCATGGTGGGTGGAGCTTATATTTTTTCCACATTGGCTACGGGAATGAGCGCATTACTGCGCTCTACAGAACGGGTGAAAATCCCCCTCGTTGCAGCAATTGCTTCGGTCAGCACCAATGTTTTTCTCAACTGGGTATTTATCTATGGGCATTTGGGATCAAAACCCATGGGGGTAAAAGGTGCGGCCTTAGCCACGACCTGTGCAGGCCTGGTGAATATGACCATGGTATTTCTCCTGGCAAAGTTAAGAGGTTACCGGTACCTCTCACAGTTCCGGGACCATTTCCGCTGGTCTGTTCCCTGGATGAAAGAGTATTTACATAAATGTTTTCCCATTATCTGCAATGAACTTCTTATCGGGATCGGCAACATGGTGATTAACATTGTTCTGGGCAGACAGTCGGAGCAGGCCATTGCGGCGATGGCGGTGTTCCGCACACTGGAGGGTCTGATTATCGGATTTTTTGCCGGATTTTCCAATGCAGCCTCCATTCTGGTGGGAAAATGCGTGGGTGCCGGAGAACTGGATACGGCCTATGAAAGAGCGAAACGTCTGGTACTTACCTGCGGATCCACAATTGCCTGTATCTGCGGACTGGTGTTTGCCCTGCATAAGCCTATTCTTACAGCCATGAGCCTAAGCGGAACATCTTACCAGATCGGCGTGCAGATTCTGGGCATTTACTGTGTGGCTGCTATTATCCGGATGTGCAACTGGATCCAGAATGATACCTATCGTTCTGCGGGAGATGCAGCCTATGGCACGATCCTTGAGATCACCTTTATGTGGCTCATGATCATTCCGGCGGTATGTCTGGCAGGCCTGGTGTGGAACTTACCTTTCTGGATGATTTTTATCTGCTGCTATATCGATGAACCCATCCGCTTTTGCCTGATGCAGTATCATATGTATACCGGCAGATGGATAAAACCGGTCACCGAGCAGGGACGGCTGGCACTGGCGGATTTTCAAAAAAATAGAAAAAATCCAAGGCGTGAAAGCAGGGATCAGAAGAAATGATGACAGGAATGTACAAAACTTCGTGCATTGTGCAAAACTGTTGACACTATGCCTTTAGAGGTAGTAAAATTCTATTGTAAACAACAGTAGGTAAACTTTGATACAGGTTTCCTGCTGATAACATTAATTATTATTTTTACTAAAAGGAGGTAAATTTTCATGGCAGAAGCATGGAGAGGTTTTGTCAAAGACGGTCATTGGGATGTAGATGTCAATGTTCGTAATTTCATTCAGAGAAACTATACTCAGTATGATGGCAATGAGGACTTTTTGGAGGGACCTACAGAAGCTACTGATAAGCTGTGGGGCAGACTGCAGGAGCTGCAGAAAGAAGAGCGTGAGCACGATGGCGTTTTAGAGTGCGAGACAGAGGTTGTTTCCAGTCTGACCTCTTATGGTCCTGGATACATTGATGAGTCTATGAAAGATCTGGAGCAGATCGTTGGTCTGCAGACTGATAAGCCTTTAAAGAGAGCATTTATGCCTTATGGCGGTATCAAGATGGCAGAGGAAGCTGCAAGCACTTATGGTTACGAGGTTAACCCTAAGTTCCACAAGATCTTCACCGATTATCATAAGACACACAACCAGGCTGTATTTGATGCATATACCGACGAGATGAAAGTTGCTCGTCACACCCATATCGTAACAGGTCTTCCTGATACCTATGGCCGTGGCCGTATCGTAGGCGACTACAGAAGAGTTGCTTTGTACGGTATCGATTTCCTGATCGAGAAGAAAAAAGAAGATAAGAAAAACTGTGGCGTAGGTGTGATGGACGAGGATGTAATCCGTCTGAGAGAAGAGATCGCTGATCAGATCAAAGCTTTACAGGGAATGAAAGAAATGGCTAAGATTTACGGCTATGATATTTCCGGTCCTGCTACCAACGCGAAAGAGGCAGTTCAGTGGTTATACTTCGGATATCTGGCAGCGATCAAGACCCAGAACGGTGCTGCAATGTCCGTAGGCCGTATCTCTACTTTCCTTGATATCTATATTGAGAGAGACTTAAAAGAGGGAACTCTGACTGAGAAAGAAGCTCAGGAGTTAATCGACCACATAACCATGAAATTCCGTATGGTTAAATTCGCTCGTATTCCTTCTTACAACCAGTTATTCTCCGGTGACCCTGTATGGGCTACTCTGGAAGTTGGCGGTATCGGAATGGACGGACGTCATATGGTTACCAAGAACGATTACCGTTTCCTGCATACTCTTGAGAACATGGGACCCAGCCCTGAGCCGAACTTAACCGTTCTGTACTCCAGCGCTCTTCCTGAGAACTTCAAGAAATATGCTGCTAAGATTTCTGTTAACACATCTTCTATCCAGTATGAGAACGATGATGTTATGAAACCGATCTGGGGCGATGACTACAGCATCTGCTGCTGCGTATCCGCTACTCAGACTGGTAAAGAGATCCAGTTCTTCGGTGCTCGTGCAAACCTGGCTAAATGCTTACTGTACGCTATCAACGGTGGTAAAGATGAGAAACATCTGGACAAGAACGGCAAACATATGCAGTGTGGTCCTGAGATTGCTCCTATTACTTCCGAGTACCTTGATTTCGACGAAGTTATGCATAAATATGATATCATGCTTGACTGGTGTGCATCTCTGTATGTAAACATCCTGAACCTGATTCATTATATGCATGATAAATATTACTATGAAGCAGCTGAGATGGCTCTG
>CAKRNW010000156.1 GCA_934371505.1 uncultured Lachnospiraceae bacterium | reverse complement strand
TCCCGATGTCAAGAAGGGGGATGCCGGAAACCGCTATTACACCATCGACACCTTTACCAAAATCCGCAACATCCGCATGCTGCAGGATTTGGGGCTGTCGCTGGACGAGATACGAGGGTATTATGATGACTCCTTGGATCTTCTATCCATGATCCGGCGGCTGGAAAAGCTGCGCGACCAGCTGAATCTGAATATTGAAAAGCTCTATGAGCGCACCTCAGCCGTGCCCCCGCAGGTCAGGAAATTACGGCTGCAAAGCCAGCTGGTCTATCGGCGGACTTATTGCAGCGATTCCGTCGCGGAGAAGACGGTGCTGCTGCGGAACACGGCGCTGGAGGCCATGCGCACCTATGGGACGGACACCACCCGGCGGATGTACTTTATCGAGTATTCCATCAGCGCCCCGTTGGAGGTGTCCTTCTGCGTAGCTGTCCCCCCGGGAAGCGAGGGAGAGTTTGTGACGCTCCTGCAGCCGACGGATGCCCTGAGCATCTATCATCATGGCGCTTACGAGGAGCTGCCCGCCGTGGGGCGGCGGCTGTTAGCATACGCCGGGGAGCATCAGGCTTCTCCGCGGGGTACCCTGCGCCACATTTTTCTGGAGGGTCCGCCCCAGCATAAGGATCCCTCCAAATTCATTACGCAGGTTGTTCTGCCGATTGTAGATTACATGGATGCCTGAAACCGGAACTCCCCATTGCCGGCGGAGAAGCCATAGATGCCCTTGTATTTTTCCACCACGGAAATCATGCTCTGGGTGCCAATCCCATGATTTTGCGTATGGCTGACAGGAACCTTGTCTTCAAAGACCGGATCCTTTACATAGGTATTGGTTATACTGATACAAAGATGGCGGCTCTTTTCAAATACCTTTAAAGAAATATTCCGATTGGAATTTGGAGACATCAGGCTGCAGGCATTCAGTGCATTTTCCAGCGCATTGGAAAGCAGGCTGCACAGATCCACAATCTGGAAACGCAGAAAATCCGTGGCAGTTACCGATATGGACAGAGGGATTTTAGCAGCAGCAGCCTTGTCTGCATAGGAGGATAAAATCAGATTCAGTACTTCATTTTCACAGTAACGTGTGACCTTGCTGCTTTCAATGCCTTCGCAGATTTCATCAATATATGCCAGGGCGGCAGCTGTCTGGTTCCCGGCGATGCAGCTTCTGAGAAAATTCATGTGATGCCGCAGATCATGCCGATAAATGGCAGCCTGCTTTTCGGAATGGGAAAGCTGGGCAATCTCCTTTTGTGCCTGGGTGGTGGCAGTGTGAAGCAGCATATTGATCTGTTCCACTTTATTTTTCTGCCGGGAAAACTCCAGGGAAATCATGGAAAAGATAAAAAAGATCAATACAGAAAAACTGTCAAACGCCTCCATCAAAGCCGGGGAAGCCGTATAGAGCAGGTTGGTGTAGACCGTGATCCCATATTCCAGTACATAATAAAGCGCCAGTAAAAGAAAGAATAGACGGAGGAGCACCTTGCTTTCGTATTTCAACCGGATGATGTAAGGAGAAATATAATGAATAACCCAAAATAGCAAGGGCAGGGTAATCAGGACTTCTGTTATGTTAGCCACCGTAGAATCATAGCCTGCAAAAGAGGAAACAAGAGTGCCAACCCACTTGCGCGGTGTACAGAGCAGATAGGCGGATAACACGGAAATCATGGAGATATAGAGGCTTCGATGGCAGACAAACCGAATCAATAAAATCAGTGGAATATGAATCAAAAAGGGATAGCATTTATAGAGGACATTCTCGCCGATAAAGAAATAAAAAGCCAGCTGGACCAGGCCGAAGCAGAATAAGGTCAGCAGGTAAAAACGCTTATATTTCCAGAAAGGAATGTCAGCAAGATAAAGGGATGACACAACTCCAAAGAAAAGAACAAATCCATAATTGATTAAATTCATAGCGACTGAAAAATTCATGGCATGATTTCTCCCATCTGATAAGCCAGGTAATGTTCCTTGATTTCGGTTACTCTCCGCTGTGCGAGAGGAAGAACCGTATGATCCTGCAATTCCATATCCATCGTGCCGATGATGTTGATGTAACTCATATTCACCAGATAGGAGCGATGGGGCTGGATAAATTCGATATTTTTCAGCAATTCTCCGGCAATTGCGGAAAAACGGGCAATGCAATCAACCTGCCCGCCATTTTGCAGATGATAAATAACGCGGCGGTCCTGTGCCTCTACATAGACAAGCTGTGAGAGCAGGATTTTGCGTACACCAATATTGCTTTTTACAATGATATAGTTTTTACGATCTGCTTTTTGCTGGGCGGAGATATCGTTGAGGGCGGAAAACAGACTTTCCCTGGAAACCGGTTTCAGAAGATAGTTGGCAGCATGAACCGTGTAACTTTCCACAGCAAATTCCGGTGAAGAGGTCAGAAAGAGAATGGGGACAGCGGTATTAAAGGTCCGGATTTCTCTCGCCAGTTCCATACCGTTTAGTGCAGGCATAAGGACATCCAGCAGATAAAGGTCAAAGTTCTCCTGCTGTGCAATGGAAGCCAGTTCCACGCTGCTCCCAAAAAGCCTGAGACTAATGGATACGGTTTTTTCCTCCTGGTAGTCCTCTAAAAGTGAGGCGACACGGTGCAGTTCTTCCTGATTATCGTCACAGACAGCAATTTTCAACAGTATCCTCTCCTTTCCGGCAGCTTCTGAAAACCAATCTTATTATAATGGAAAAGAAAGCACATCTCAACCTAAAGTACTATCATTCATGACCAAAAAAGTGTTATTCATGCAGAATGTTCCCTGAGCTGGTTCATTCGGATTCCCATTGTAATTGTAACCTATAATATTGCTTCACACACGGTGGTTCTTTTATGTTATAGTAGATAGTGGATGGAAGGCACATGAAACCGGGATGCCGGACATCTCCATATTAAGAGAAAGGTGGACGAAACAATGGGTTTTTTGGAGAGAAAGACAGCGATTATTACAGGCGGCGGCAGAGCCGTACTCAGTGACGGAAGCTGCGGTTCTATCGGTTACGGTATTGCAACCGCTTATGCCAAGGAAGGGGCCAATCTGGTACTGACCGGACGGAATGTGAAGAAGCTGACGGATGCAAAGGAAGAACTGGAAAGCAAATACGGAATCAAGGTGCTTCCCGTACAGGCAGATATCAGTGCCGGCGCAGACAACGAGGCGATTGTAGCAGAGGTGGTAAAGCAGACCATCGATGCCTTTGGCAGAATTGATGTACTGATTAACAATGCACAGGCATCCGCCTCCGGTGTGACCATTGCAGACCACACCACGGAGCAGTTTGACCTGGCAGTTTATTCCGGACTGTATGCAGCCTTTTATTATATGAAGGCATGCTATCCTTATTTAAAGGAGACCAAAGGCTCCGTTATCAATTTTGCCTCCGGCGCAGGACTGTTTGGTAACTTCGGACAGTGCTCTTACGCAGCGGCCAAAGAGGGAATCCGCGGCTTGTCCAGAGTGGCAGCAACGGAATGGGGCAAAGACGGCATCAATGTCAACGTGGTATGTCCCCTGGCATGGACTGCACAGCTGGAACAGTTCGAGAAGGCCTATCCTGATGCCTTTAAGGCAAATGTAAAGATGCCTCCTATGGGTCATTTCGGTGATGTGGAGAAGGAAATCGGCCGCGCCTGTGTACAGCTTGCCTCTCCTGA
>CAKRNW010000155.1 GCA_934371505.1 uncultured Lachnospiraceae bacterium | reverse complement strand
CAGGTGGAGGCGGATCTTTCCAACGTGGAAAACGCAGACCGCTTTTATCTGCAGGATCACATGGTAAAGAAACTGGTGGAAAATAATTTCGTGGTGTGCGATGGTACCTGGAGTGAATTTTTTGATTTATACGAGCAGAACAGGTACTTGCAGGTTCCCGTTTTTGTTACCACGGACTCCATGATGCATACCTATCATTTGTATTTTGCCCTGTTGCAGAAAAATACGGAGAGTAACTATCTCACGGATTTAACCGGCAAGTTCAGTTCCCGCATGTACGAGGACTCTCTGGCACAGTACCAGGAACTGGAAGGTACGGAATGGGAAGATGCGGCGCTAAAAAATGTTGCCTTTTTTGCCGTTGGTGCGGAACTGATGGGGCAGGAAGTGGCAGACCTTCCCACCGGCGCAAAAACCATTGCCAGTCAGGAGCAGCAGTTGATTCTGGATGCCCGGAGTGTTGAGGAGTCCCCGCTCACGGGAGATTGGGAGGACTATTCCCAGTATAAACCCAGAGGTTATTATGAGGGAAATGAGGAGCTGGAGCAGTATTTCCGCGCCATGATGTGGTATGGCAGACGGAACTTTGCCCAGACCAATGAAACCCAGAACCGAGAGGCACTGTTGATGACACTGGCATTGCAGGAGGACAGCGAGGCACAGGAGGCGTGGAATGCCGTTTATTCCATCACTTCTTTCTTTGCAGGGGCAAGCGACGACGCGGGATATCAGGAGTATGCGCCCATTATTGAGGAAGTCTATGGCAAGGATGTCACCCTGGAGAAACTGGTGGGAGACGACAAATCCTTTGAAAAATATGTGAAACTGATTCAGACTTTAGATCCGCCTGCTATCAATTCGGAAGTGTTTGCAGACGATGAGGGGGAGACGGACAAAACCCAGCTCGCAAAGGGGTTCCGCTTTATGGGACAGCGGTTTTCTCTGGACGAGGCAGTATTTACCCAGCTTTGCTATAGTAAGGTAAAGGAAAATCCGGAGGGCGAAAAGCGTATGCTCCCCGATGCCTTAGATGTGCCGGCGGCAATGGGTTCGGATAAAGCCGTGGAACTTTTACAGGAAAACGGTGCCTTTACCTATGCCGGATATGAAGAAAATCTGGAAAAAGTCCAGACGAAAATTCAGGAAAAACCCGATTCCTTCTGGAATGCCAGTCTTTATGCCAACTGGCTCTACACACTGAATCCTCTGCTGGAGGAGCGGGGAGAGGGCTATCCTTCCTTTATGACCAACGAGGAGTGGCAGAAGAAAAATCTGGAAGGCTTTCTGGGAAGCTGGACAGAGTTAAAGCATGATACCGTCCTTTATTCCAAACAATTTGTGGCAGAAATGGGCGGCGGTGATGAAGAAGTGGATGACAGAGGGTATGTGGAACCCATGCCGGAGCTGTATCACCGACTCCGTGTATTAACCCAGAAAACTGCTTACGGACTGGAAAAATTCGGAGTGATTAACGATACCGACAAAGAGAATCTGGCACGACTGGAGGAACTGGCAGACCAGCTGACCACTATTTCCATCAAGGAACTGACTAACGAGCCGCTGACCGAGGCGGAATTTGAACTGATTCGCTCCTACGGTGGAAACCTGGAGCATTTCTGGGCGGAGGCAGTCAAGGAGCAGTCGGAATCCGAATCCCGTCCTTACAGCAGTGAATTTCCTGCGGCACTGGTGGTGGATGTGGCAACCGACCCCAACGGAACGGTGCTGGAGGAGGCAATCGGTGGTATCTCCGAGATTTATGTGGTGGTTCCGGTGGATGGAAAGCTGCGCATTGCCAAAGGTGGTGTCTTTACCTATTACCAGTTTGAGCAGCCTCTTTCAGACCGGATGACGGACTCTCAATGGCGGCAGAAACTGGGACTGGAATTGACGGATGACATGCAGTATATCCGGGATGACAGCCTGGAACAACCCCAATGGACCCAGAGCTACCGGAGCAAGTGGCAGTATGAAAACTAAAATCGGAAAGATTTTGCAGGAAAAATTGCATCATCGGCGGGTATGCCATTGGGTGTGCCTGGGAATCATAGCAGTGGTCATTGGTATCACTGCTATCTTCCTATTATGGTGGAAGGGCTGTCTCCTGCCCCGGTGGATTGTCTGGGAGGAAAAAAGTTTTCCCTATGAAGATGCCCGGGTGACACTGGAAAAGGGCAGACTGGAACTGGAAGGACTTTGGCGTACCCCCTGGGACTGGTCGGTGCAGGATGTATTGTGTGATGACATCAATGGCGATGGAAAAGAGGAGCTGGTGCTGTTAGTATGGAAACACGGAAGTTATGGAAAGCATCTGCCTTTCTGGGTAAAGCATAATGACATCCGGCTGGAACAGCATGTGTTTATCTATCAGTGGGAGGAGTCCAGGGAAAATAAATTGCGGGCGCTGTGGATGTCCTCTGCTTTGGGAATGGAGGTGCAGTCCATTGCATCCGCACCTCACCATCAGCTTCTCATTACCGGCAGGGATGGTGTGGGAAATCTCTGGCAGTGGCAGCAGTTTGGTTTAAAGTATGTGGGGGAGGCAAAGGAGCAGAGGGTAACCTTTCTCTGTGCCGGGGACAATCTTATCCATCCCCAGCTTTTGCGCCACGGAACCGAGGACTACAACTATCTCTATGCGCAGATAAAAGAGGAAGTACAGCAGGCGGACTTTGCCTCCATCAACCAGGAAACTATTTTTGTGAAAGGCCGGGGGCTGGTGAGTGGATTTCCCCGGTTTGGGACGCCCATCCAGGTGGGAGACGCCATGGTTGATGCGGGTTTTAATATTGTCACTCTGGCAAACAACCATGTGCTGGATAAAGGCAGTTACGGTGTGGATGTGACAGCTCGTTTTTATGAGGAAAAGGGTATCACCTATCTGGGTGTACATCCCACTTTCCAGGAGGATACCGAGCCACAGGACACGGTGACCTTTGTGGAAAAAAACGGACTGTGCATCGCCCTGCTAAACTACACCTATGGAACCAACGGACAGCCCATGCCGGAGGGGTATCCCCGCATGGTGGAGCTGCTGGAGGATAAGGAACGCATGGACATTCAACTGGAAACGGCGCGGACGCAGGCAGATGCAGTGGTGGTATTTGTCCATTGGGGGACAGAATATGACGCCGAACCGGACGAACAGCAGGAGGAATATACCCGGTATTTTCTGGAAAAAGGCGTGGATGTGGTGGTGGGAACCCACCCCCATGTGGTACAGCCCTATGAACGATTGCAGGCTGACAACGGGCATGAAATGTTGGTCTATTATTCCCTGGGAAATCTGGTGTCTGCCCAGGAGCCGGAGGAATGTAAAACCGGAGGAATGGCAAGGTTTGCCTTGGTGAAAGGGATGGATGGAAGAGTTTCCGTTGAGGACTACGGATTGGAAACGGTGAGAATGGATTTGCGGATAGAATGAGCCCTTCGCACGGGCTGGTTACGATTTTCTCCACACAAAAACCCCGGTACAGCCACTGCTATACCGGGGTTGTCTTTCATTATAATAGCGGGCAAATTCCCACCACTCTGGTCTTAACCTCTTAACTTAAACTTCTCCAACAACTCATTCAAAGTCGTAGCGGAAGCGGATAACTCCTCGCTGGTAGCGGAAGTTTCCTCAGATGCTGCAGAGTTGGACTGGATAACATCATTGATGTTTTCCACACCCTGACTGAT
>CAKRNW010000154.1 GCA_934371505.1 uncultured Lachnospiraceae bacterium | reverse complement strand
AGAAGTGAGACGGAAGAAATTCTTGCCGTTCTCGCCAAAGCCTGCGCCCGGTGTACCAACTACCTGGGCATTTTCCAGCAGATAGTCAAAGAACTCCCAGGATTCCATACCCTTCGGGCACTCGAACCAGATATAGGGAGAGTTGATGCCGCCGAAGTAGCGGATGCCCTTTTTCTCCATCATGGCGGAAATCAGTTTGGCATTTTCCTGATAATAAGCGATGTTCTCTTTGCACTGCGCCATGCCTTCCTCGGTAAAGGCTGCTGCAGCACCGCACTGTACAATATAGGACACACCATTAAATTTGGTGGTCTGGCGGCGGTTCCACATAGCGTTTAAGCTCATTTCTGTGCCATTGGAAGCGGTAAATTTCAGTTCCTTGGGAACAATGGTGTAGCCACAGCGGGTTCCGGTAAAGCCTGCGGTCTTGGACAGAGAGCAGAACTCGATGGCACATTTCTTCGCACCTTCGATGGCGAAAATGCTGCGGGGCAGTGTCTCATCGGTGATAAAGCACTCGTAAGCGGAATCGTAGAGAATCACCGCGTCATTTTTCAGCGCATAATCCACCCACACTTTTAACTGCTCTTTATTATATGCGGCACCGGTAGGGTTATTCGGAGAACAAATATAAATGATATCCGCATGCACAGAAGGGTCAGGCATGGGCAGGAAATTGTTCTCTGCGTTGGCATCAATATAGGTAATGTTTCTGCCACACATGATGTTGGTGTCCACATAAACCGGATAAACCGGGTCAGGAATAAGAATCACGTTGTCATTTCCAAATAAGTCGGTAATGTTTCCGGTGTCACTCTTGGCACCATCGGACACGAAAACCTCATCCGGTGCGATGGACACGCCGTTTCTCCCATAATAATCAACCACGGCATCCCGCAGAAATGCGTAACCCTGCTCCGGACCATAGCCTTTAAAGGTATCGGAGGATGCCTGGTCGTCCACACCTTTGTGCAGTCCCTCAATCACATGGGAACCCAGAGGCAGAAATACATCGCCGATTCCCAGACGAATCACTTTCTTGTCCGGGTGCTCTGCACTGTATTTGCTCACGCGGTGGGCAATTTCGGAAAATAAATAACTTTCTTTTAGGTTCAGATAATTTTCATTTAATTTTGGCATAATGTCACTCCTCCGGTCGTTTCATTTCGTAATGTATACAAGTATCATAGTATCAAATTCACAGGTTCACTGTCAATGTTGGGCATCGGGCCGGCTCATGGAAATCATCTGCTCGGCATCGGGCAGTCCCAGCTCGTAGGAGTCAAAGCAGACCTGGATGGCCGTCTCATCATAGTAATAGGAGAATTCTGTTTTGTCCTGAATGATATCCTTTACCCTGTTGCGGCTTACGCCGTACTGGGACTGTAGTGCCTGGATAATGATCTCCTGGGTTTCCTCCAAAGACATGCCCAGCACATCCTGTAAGGGGATACTCTTTCTGGTGGAGGTGTCCACATTTAACGTATCCCAGCACTGATGCCGGATGCCGTCCTCATACCATACAGACTGATAAACGATGCTTGCAACACTGCCTTCAAAGTAGACCTGTTCCGCTGTTTTCGGGGAATAGGTCAGGGTCCCGGAAAAGCCTGCCTCCGCCAATTCCTGCTGTTTTTCGCTGAGGCTGGCATCCTCCACCTGTTTCCGGTAGGCATCTTCCAGCTTTTGAATCTGGTTATTCAGCCAGTTGGTGCGGTCTGCATTGGTTCCGGTGAAAATCAGCTTTTCAAATTTTGCTGTGATGGCAGGTCCCTGATCCTCCTCCAGTCCGAAATCATCCCATTCCACATCGTAGCCGGTAATCTCGTTGGCTTTGGCAATGGAACCTCCTGCGGTGCTGACCCACAGGCTGCTATCCTCCGCGGATTCCTCACTTGCGGTGTTTTCCCCACTGGTTTCTTCTATATTATTATCCGCATGATCAACAGTTGCGATTTCGTTGCCGGATACAGTGAGAACCTCATTGCCGGACACGGTGGTTTCCATAGTGGCTGCCTCCGCGGATTCCTCCGTTTCTATCACGGCGGTTTCTGCGGTTTCTTGTAGGGTGGTTTCCGCCGTCTCACGGACTTCCGTGGCCTGGGTTTGCTGTACCGTTTCAGTTTCCTGTCTGGTTTCTTCGCTTTCTGCGGTTTCCACGCTTTCCTCCGTCTCCGGGGCGGATTCGCTCTCTGTCTCCGCACTGGTCTGCACCACCTGTCCTCCCGTGAAAATCGTGGGGAGTTTATCGTTCTGCTTTGCTACATACCACAGCAGAACACCGATGGCAGCCACAATCACTAACACGGCCAGCGTGATCAGTACGCCTTTTAAAACTTTCTTTCCTTTATTCATCTGTTTTCCTTCTTTCTCATTTGGTCTTACTGTTATATGCTTACCTCTGTTCCTGATATTTCTAAGGAATAGGCATCTCAGTTCTTTTCCACTTTTTTACTCTCTGACTCTTAAATTGTATACACTCTGATTTTAGCAGATTCCGATGGAAGGGGCAATGTATCATCCTAGAATTTCGAATGTTTTCCTTATATATTTTCACTTCTCTGAGGATAGACGACCCGGGAGAAATTTGTTATAGTAGCCTATAGAAAATGGATTCGCATGTGCAGAAGCCACATGCAGAAATGGAGCAAAGTTATGGAAAAAATTGCCAGTTTTACAATCGACCATATTAAATTAGAGCCCGGAGTCTATGTTTCCCGCAAAGACCATGTGGGTGACCAGGTGATTACCACCTTCGATTTGCGGATGACTTCCCCCAACGATGAGCCGGTAATGAATACCGCCGAGGTACACACCATTGAACATCTGGGCGCAACCTTCCTTCGTAACCATCCTGTATACAAGGATAAAACCGTTTACTTCGGTCCTATGGGCTGCCGTACCGGTTTCTATCTGCTGCTCGCCGGCGATTACGAGTCCAGGGACATCATGTCTCTCATGGTGGAGATGTATTCTTTTATCCGGGATTTCGAGGGCGAAGTGCCCGGTGCCTCCCCCAAGGACTGCGGCAACTACCTGGACATGAACCTGGGTATGGCAAAATATCTGGCAAAGAGATATCTGGAGCACACACTGGCAGATATTACCGAAGACCATCTGGTTTATCCTAATTAAAAAATGTAACGATTCAGCATGGCTCTGAATCGTTAAGCAAAAGACAGAAAGGATTTCTTTATGAATAAAATTGGAATTATCGGTGCCATGGAGCTGGAGGTTGACACCCTCAAAGGCAAAATGGTGCTGGAACAGACTGCCAAAAAGGCAAATATGGAATTCTGTGCAGGAACGTTAAACGGCACTCCCGTAGTTATCGTCCGCAGTGGCGTAGGCAAGGTCAATGCTGCCATCTGCGCCCAGATTCTCTGTGATGACTTCCAGGTAACCCACATCATCAACACTGGTGTGGCCGGTTCCCTGAAAGCAGAAATCAATATCGGCGACATCGTGGTGTCCACCGATGCCTGCTACCACGATGTGGATGCTACCATCTTTGGCTACGCTCTGGGGGAAGTACCCCAGCTGGGCGTGCGTTTCTTCGAGGCAGACAAGGAGATGCAGGAGAAAGCAATCGCCTCCTGTAAGGAAGTGAACCCGGAAATTGGTGTTTATTCCGGGAGGGTGGTCAGCGGTGACCAGTTCATCGCCAGCCGCGAGGTGAAAAATAAAATTGCAGAGAATTTCCACGGTGTCTGCAC
>CAKRNW010000153.1 GCA_934371505.1 uncultured Lachnospiraceae bacterium | reverse complement strand
AGTAAAGAAGAAAAATTTATTCCCTGCCCGATTTCTTAAAACCAGGCAGGGAACCGTCATCAAGGCTTCTTTTTACAGAGAAAACAGTCCCAGAGACTGTAACAGTAAGAAGAATAATAACAGCGGTGCGATGTATTTGATCATAATCACATACAGGTGTTTTCTTCTGAATTTCTCACCGTTTCTGGTCACTTCGTCAATAATCATCCGGGCATTCACCACCCATCCAATGAGAATACAGGTAAGTAATGCCACTAAAGGCATAAAGATGTTGTTGCTGACATAATCAAGCAAATCCAGAATCTGTCCCACGGTGCCGTTTGGCAGCTTTAATTCAAAGTAGAACTTGTTGTAGCCCAGGCATACAATCGTGCCGGCAATCAGGGAATAGATGGTTACGATGGCAGCACTCTTTTTCCGGCTGAAATGGAATTTGTCCATCAGGCTGGACACAATCGCCTCCATAATGGAAACGGAAGATGTGATTGCAGCAAAGGAAACCATGCCAAAGAACAGAATACCAATCACAATGCCGATACCACCCATGGCGTCAAAGACTTTCGGCAGGGATACAAACATCAGACCGGGGCCGGCGGACATGCCCTCTCTGCCCATAAATACATAAACCGCAGGAACAATCATCATACCCGCTAAGAACGCTACAATGGTGTCAAAAATCTCAATCTGGTTGATGGACTGCATGAGATTGACATCCTTCTTTACATAAGAACCATAAGCCACCATGATACCCATTGCCACACTGATACTGTAGAACAGCTGTCCCAGGGCATCCATCACCACGATGCAGAACTGCTTCAGGCTGACATTGGAGAAATCCGGCAGCACATAGATTTTCAGACCTTCCAGACTGGTACGGGTCACACCATTCGCATCGGTATGCTCCAGTGTCAGGGAGAAAATGGCAATGCCCAAAATCAGAACCAACAGTAATGGCATAATAATCTTGCTGAAACGCTCAATTCCCTTTTCCACACCACCAAAGACGATAATCGCTGTGGCACCCATGAAAATCAGAAAATAGATAATCGGAGAAACCTCACTGGTAATAAACCCGGTAAAGTAACCATCTGCGGCTGCATCGGTACCGTGTCCGATGGTAAAGGTTGCCAGATACTTAAAGACCCATCCACCGATAGCACTATAATAAGGTAAAATCAGTGTGGGAACGAGGCATGCCAACACGCCGATTCCCTTCCATTTCGGGTGAATGGCACCATATGCCGTCAGCGGACTCTGTGCGGTTTTCCGTCCGATGGCAATCTCTGTGGTCAACAGTGCAAACCCAAAGGTCAGTGCTAAAATAATGTAGCAGAAAAGAAAAATTCCTCCCTGGTCTTTCGCCGCCAGATAAGGGAACCGCCAGATATTTCCCAAACCGACCGCAGACCCGGCTGCCGCCATAACAAATCCCAATTTCCCGTTAAAACTTCCTCTTGCTTTTTCGTGCATGTTTGTGCCCCTCCGATTTATCTATAAAATCAATAATATTTCATGATTTTACCACATTAACGGAATAAAATCCACAAAAATCTATTACAATTCCCTGGTCATCTCAGCCAGCCACTTCTGTTCTTCCTCCGTCATGCGGGGTGCCAGGGTTTCGTATACCTGTTTGTGGTAAGCGTTGAGACGGGCAATATCTTTCTCGGATAAAAGGGAACGGTCAATGGCGTTTCTGTCGAAGGGAACCATGGTCAGGTTTTCAAAGTGCAGGAACTGACCGTAGGAATTCTTCTCTCCCTTACAGCAAAGTACCAGATTCTCATGGCGGATGCCAAATTTATCTTCCAGATAAATACCCGGCTCGTTGGAAATCACCATGCCCTCCTCCAGAACTACAGGGGCAGCGTTTGCGGTAATACGCCAGTGAATCCGCTGGGGTCCTTCATGGACACTTAAAATGTAGCCAACGCCATGACCGGTGCCATGATTGTAGTCCAAACCATTCTCCCAGAGGGGCTCACGTGCCAGATAATCCAGGTTCTGTCCACAGCAACCATGGATAAAGGCAGCATTACCCAGATTCAGGTGTCCCCGGAGAACCAGGGTGTACATCCGTTTTTCTTCCTCAGTTAAAGTACCCAGAGGAATGGTACGGGTGATATCGGTGGTTCCCTCTTTATAATGACCGCCGGTGTCTGCCAGACAGAAGGAACGCGGCTCCATCTCCACATCGGTTTCCGGTGTGGGTGCGTAATGTACAATGGCTCCGTGGGCTGCGAAGGAGATGATGGAATCAAAGCTGGGCTCGATAAAGCCTTCCTGCTTGGCCCGGAATTCCTCGATTTTGGCAGAGGCTGTCAGCTCGGTAATCTTTTCTTTCCCTACATTTTCCTGTAACCAGTGGATAAAACGGGTCACTGCCACGCCGTCCTTGATATGTGCCTCTTTCATATTGGCAATTTCTTCCGGTGTCTTGATGGCTTTCATCAGTTCGATGGGGCTTACGCTGTCCACCTTGGATGCCTTACGGGGCAGGCTGTTCATCAACTGGTAGTTCACATGGCTGGAATCTGCCCAGACGGTGCAATGGGAAGGCAACTTCTTCAACAGCTTGCCAATCTGGTCATAATCCGCCAGTTTCACGCCGTCTGCCTTTAATTTCTTCGTAAGGTCACGGGATAAAATCTTTTTGTGTACGCACAAGGTCGCCTTGTCCCGGGTCAGTACCATGTATGCCAGAAAAACAGGGGTGCAGAGCACATCATTGCCACGCAGGTTTAACAGCCATGCGATTTCCTCTAAGGAGGTGAGCACCAGCGCGTCTGCCTTCTGCTCTATCATTTTCTCCCGTACCTGTTCCAGTTTCTGCGCTCTGGAGAGTCCGGTATAGCAGGTGTCTAACTCCCAGACCGGCTCCATGGACATCTCCGGGCGGTCCTTCCAGATCACACCCACCAGATCACAGGAACCGTCCACGGAAAACTTCTTGTCGCCGCCCTTTTCCAGTAGGCTCTTTACAAAGGCGGGACTTACGGTACGTCCGTCAAAACCGATGGTACTGCCTTTGGGCAGTTCTTTTGCCAGAAAATCCTCAATGGTGGGAACCCCCGGCTCTCTATCCTTCATTAAAGTAATGGTGCTGCCTTCAAGCTGGGCTGCTGCCTGTAAAAAATAACGGCCATCCGTCCAAAGTTCTGCACCGTCCTGGCGAACCACCAGGGTGCCTGCGGAACCGGTAAAGCCGGACATAAATTCTCTGCATTTAAAGTAGCTTCCCACATATTCAGAACCGTGAAAGTCGTTGGTGGGAATCATATAGGCTGCCATGGAGTGCTTTTTCATCTGGGCACGCAGGGCATCCAGTTTTTCTCTGGTTTCCATAATAAAATCCTTTCTCTTTCTCTTTCTATTTGCATCCTGCCACTTTGCGAAGTGCCTCAATCTGTGCATCGTCGAGGGCAACGGTGGGAGAATTCGCAGCACTGGTGTCTCTGTTTTCTACAATGAGGGTGCTGCTGCCCGGTGCCAGGGTATGGGTGTGCCATACACCCTTCTTCACATTATAACATTTGCCGGGTTCCAGGGTGGTTGCCCTGATTTCACCCACCGCTTCGCCATCACCGCCGGTAAACAGGGTTACGGTGCCCTTTAGCAGCACGAAAACCTCATCGCTTAAGGTGTGTTTCTGCATGGTTTTTAAGTTGGGGACTTCCAGCTCGTCAATATCGTTTAAAATTGCCACACGCCAGCTTTCATAGTCAATGACCGGAGCATAGCCCGGCTCGTTATATTCTCTTACATCAATATCCATTTTGTCATCTCCTGTTT
>CAKRNW010000152.1 GCA_934371505.1 uncultured Lachnospiraceae bacterium | reverse complement strand
ATATGCTCATTGGCAATCCGGTACACATCGGAATCCTGTGCCACCAGATTTCCATCTTTATCCTTTAACCGTACCTCCGGCACCACGGTACAGCTTCCCACATCCTGCTTTAAGGGCGTGACATAAAAAACCACCTGCCCGTAAGCTCCCGGAGCCATTTTATATACCTTGACCCCGTTTTCCACAAACTCAATGTTGTTCAGCTCTTCCAGCCCCACATTCACATATTTGTTCTCCCCTTCCAGGGTGGAAATATCGGCACCGCCTTCTTTCAGCGCAATGCGGATGTCTCCCTGCTCCTCTGCGCGAAGCTGCATGCCTTTTGCCAGAGCAGCACCCAGATCACCGGAAAACCATGCCACCGTAAATCCCACCAGCATCAGGATGCTGAGGATGCTCATAACCGTAAGCTGTATGATTTTGTTTCTTTTCATTCCTCTGATTCTTCCTCATTCTCTCCCCGCAACGCCCGGAAAAGCTGTCTCAAATAGGACAGGCAGCATCCCAGCAGGGGAACAATCACCAGTACAAAATAATGGGTGCGGTCTGCAAAAAACTGAATCCCCCGGAACAGAAATTTACCGAAGGGCAGCTCCCGTTGGTAGACACCGACGATGTCCTCCTCATAAACCGGGTAGGCATCGGGAATGGTGTAGGCATCTCCCTGGGTGGTAAAAATCCGGGAGCCGTCCTCCCCGGTGGTAATCTCCACCACCCGGTGGGTATTGTAATAGCCCTGGATGCGTGGGTCATCGGAAACAAATGTAATGATGTCCCCTACCCGGATGTCCTCTGCCACCGGCTTTTTCACCAGAATACAGGTGTCGTTTGGAATGGTGGGCTGCATACTGCCGCTGACCACCTGGAGAATCCGGTATCCGAAAAGGTAAGGCACCGTGCCCCGTCCCGCTGCGATAATCAGACCGCAGAGCGTCAGCATCAACACCAGAAACAGAATTTCCAAACTATTCGCCAAACGTTTCATCTTTTACTTTTCTGTCCTTTTTCTGCCCTTTTTCTTCTGGTTCTTCGGGCTGCGTCCCAGCTTCTTCTCTGCTGCCGCCGCGTTCATTTTTTCCATCTTCCGCTTTAACTGCAGGTCAGAAAGCTCGTTCATAATCAGTTTCCGCACATTGGCATCCGACATATCCAGGCCCCGGATAATCTCGTCCAGCGCCTGCCGGATATATTTCACCGTGATTTCCTTTGTCCGCCTGGGGCGGTCAAGGTTCATAAAATCATTCTGCTGGGTATAGTGCTTTAGCATCACGTAGTCCCAGATAAAGGAGTTGTAAATATCCTGCTCCAGTTCCCTGGTAATCATGGGTTCCTGCTTGACCATGTCAATCTTGTAGCCAATCCGGTCATAGTCGTGGATATAGTTCCACAGCTTGTGGCACGCCTTGTAGTGCTGGTTTTTGCCGATGGCATTGGTCTTGACAATGGGGTGGCGCACCAGTGGGCAGGCACGCATCTGGGTCATAAAAGCCCCGTTTGCCAAATCGTTAATCTGGCGATGCAGCTTGGAAATCCGGGTAAACACGCCCACATTTTCTTCCTCATTATCCATATCGGTCTGTTTTTCCCGGACATTAATCTCCAGCTTGTAATCAATGGTTTCTGTATAATTATCGATGCGGGATTCCATCTCAAAGAAGGTTCCCATCTCATCCCGGCTGTTGTCAAAAATCACATCAAACCGCTTATTGATAAACTGCTGCAGGTTCAGAATCAGCGTGGCAATAAAGCGGTTCTCATAGGTATTATAGCTTTCTTCTTTATAGACATTGAGCAGGCGGTTGGGGACAACGGTGCCGTCCTCGTTCACCTTATCAATCATGTTGCTGTGCTGGAGCAGATGCTGAATCGTCTCCGGCGTGATGTTCCGCGCCATTGCCACATTGACAATCTGGCGGTCCTCCTCAATGAATTTCCGGGGATTGAGTACCACATGCTGCAGGGAGGGAAGTGCCTCCTCGATGGCGTTTATCCACTCCTCGTCGATATTTTTTACCATGTGGGAGCTGAAGTAGCTGCAATAGTTGCTGCCTGTCTCCAGCAGATTCATGAAATACTGGTAAAACCTGTCCTGCGCCAAATCGGGGGAGAGGTTTTTCACCAGTTTTTCATATACGTTTTCCATGTTATCTTTCTGTTCTTCCGACATTTTTCCTCATGCCTTTCCCGTCAGCTTACCCCCAGTTTTTTCAACCGGTTCAGATATGCCTTGCTAATCTGCATGTTTTCCTCGCCAAAAACATGGTCTAAGTATTTCACCAGTCCATCCAGCTCATCCCGGATAAAGCCCATGCCCAGCGACTCAAACTTGCGGAGAATTTTGGCCGCAAAGATAAAGTCAATGCCATCAATCTCCGTACCGCCGCATGCCACATAGCAGGGGACATAGTCCTTAATCTGCCGCAAAATACGGTTACCGAAGGTCAGTCGGAAATGTTTAATCAGATAGTTGTCCAGTTTGTCCAGTTCCACCAGCATTTCCGGGGAAATGGGATATTTCTCTTTTGCCTTCTCATAAAGGCCGGTGAGATGTTCAAAGCTCAGGTGCATGGGCGGCTCGTCCGGCACTTCAAAGCTTTCTGCCTTTTCGTCCAGATCAATGGGAATCGCACGGTCGTACACCTTATCCGCTACCGCAAAGGTGGAATCATCGTTGTTGATGGTGCCCACGTACCAGATATTGGAGGGAATCCAGACTTTGCCGTCCTTCATTTTCTCCGGGTCAGAATCTGCGGTGGAGGAAACCAGACTGATGAAACGTTCCTCCGGACGGGGCAGCTCCAGGATGGAGAGCATCTCTGCAAAGTAATACTCGACACGGGCGATATTCATTTCGTCCAAAATAACGACACGCACGTCATCCACATACTGTGCCTCGTAGAGCGTTTTTAAAAAGTCCGGCTCGGTGTACCGCTTGGTAAATTCGTTGTAGTAGCCCACCAGCTCGGTTCGGTCACGCCAGGAGGGCTGTACGGAGCAAATGACGGAGGGGTACATGAGAAACTGTCCCAGTGCATAGGGGAGGGAGGTTTTACCGGTACCGGAAATACCCTGTAAAATTACCATCTTGGCTGCGCCAAAGGCGGCGAAGGTACGTTTCATAATCTCCAAATCATAATAGAGCCCCAGACGGGATGCGGCAAAGTTGCGGAACCGCTGACAGATTTCCTCCAAGGTGACAGTGTTGTCATATTCTGGCGGGGTGTACTCGGTCTTGAAATACTGGTCCACACCGGAAAGTCTGGGAAAGCGGAGTTCGCTGACATCCACTTTGGACACGGCTGTCGTTTCTTTTTCCTCGCCCTCTGTCTCCGGGAGTTCCACTTCCCCGGTTTCCAGCAAGTCGGAATTGACCTGCATGCCCATCTCAGAAACCTTCATGGCAAGGATTTTATCCTTTTCATAGGTCGTTTTCAGGACTTCCCTGTTGAGACGAACCACCTCGTCCTTCATTTTCTCATATTCCACCACAGGAACCTTGAACCGGAAGGTGATGCGCAGTCCCCGGTAAATAAGATAGATAACCAGCACAATCAGCGCCAGAAGCAACAGGTGTACCAGTACCACACACACCCATCCTGCCGCTGTCAGCTCGCCCCGGTATGTACGGAAGATGCCGATATAATACGGCACATCCACGATGCCCACAATGAGATCCCATATCGCATACACTACCGCCATAAACAGCTCGATAATATGTTCCATCATGGTATAGAAATAGTAAAAAAAGGCGTTCATCTCTTGTTTCTCCCAGGTTTATTGTCCTGTTATTTAATCACGGTAAACTGAATTTGTCCCTTGAGT
>CAKRNW010000151.1 GCA_934371505.1 uncultured Lachnospiraceae bacterium | reverse complement strand
GTAAATACTTCCATCTCACGGTACTGTGCCAGGTCGATACGCACGCTTCCGGCTGCCTTCTTCATCGCCTTGGTCTGGGCTGCACCACCTACACGGGATACAGACAGACCGACATTGACCGCAGGTCTCTGACCGGAGAAGAACAGATTGCTCTCCAGGAAAATCTGACCATCGGTAATGGAGATCACGTTGGTGGGAATGTAAGCGGATACATCACCCGCCTGGGTTTCGATGATAGGAAGTGCGGTAATGGAACCGCCCCCCAGTGCATCGGAAAGCCGGCTGGAACGCTCCAGCAGTCTGGAATGGAGATAGAATACATCTCCTGGGTACGCCTCGCGTCCGGGAGAACGCTCCAGCAACAGGGACATGGCACGATATGCTACCGCATGCTTGGATAAATCATCGTAAACGATGAGCACATCTTTGCCCTGGTGCATGAAATACTCTGCCAGTGCAGTACCGGAATAAGGAGCGATAAACTGTAACGGTGCCGGGTCGGATGCTGTGGAAGATACCACAATCGTATAGGAAAGGGCATCGTTTGCCTTTAAGGTATTGACCAGTTTTGCAACGGTGGATGCCTTCTGACCGATGGCTACATAAATACAAATCACACCCTTGCCACGCTGGTTGATAATGGTATCCATGGCAATGGAGGTTTTACCGGTCTGACGGTCGCCGATGATTAACTCACGCTGTCCACGTCCGATGGGGAACATGGAATCAATGGCCAGAATACCGGTTTCCATAGGTACAGACACGGATTTACGTTCTACGATACCGGGAGCCTGCGCCTCTACGGGATAGTAATCTACGGAAGGGATATCTCCCTGCCCATCCAAAGGCGCACCCAGGGCATCAATAACACGTCCACAGAATGCATCACCTACGGGAATACCGGCACGTTTTCCGGTTCTCGCCACACGGGAACCCTCTGTGATTTCCACATCACGTCCAAAGAGGATTACACCGATTTCGTTCCGGCGGATATCCTGTACCATACCCTTGATGCCGGAGTCAAACAGTACGATTTCTCCGTACATGGCGTGGTCAATTCCATCAATGTTGGCAATACCGTCAGCAACGGATTTGACTACACCGATTTCCATGCCTTTGGCCTCTAAGTCAAAGTTTTCAATTTCTGTTTTTAAGATAGAAATAATTCCATCGGTGGAGGTGGAGTTCTTAATCTGCTCCATCTTCTGCTCGAACTGTTTCATCCGGCCCTTGGTACTCCAGTCGAATTCCTCCCCACCGGCACGGATCACAAAACCATCGCCCAGGGAAGGATCCTCCTCCAGTTCTAAGTCCATATCCTCTCTGCCAAACTTCCGCATCAGGAAATTCCGGATTCCCATCAGCTGTTCGTCAGTGGGTTTCTTTACATAGGCAAGGGTCGCATGAAATTCCTCGGCAGACTGGGGTGTCAGCTCATAATAAGCCTTGGCAATCTCCGGAAACATCTCCACTTCATTGTTATCACATAATACCTTCAGAAAGTCCCTGATTTCTTTTGGGAAAATTTTGTCAATGACATTATGTTTTTTCTCCAGGGATACCGCAGGGTTCGCCAGGTCTGTCATAATCTGGTCAACGGCTTTGAAAATATCTGCGGTCTGCTGGATCAGGTCTTTCTGGATTTTGAGTTCATGCAGCTCTACTGCATATTTCTTACAATTTTCAGTCAACCTGTTCACCTGCTTTTCTCAAAAATTCATCGTAAAGGTCTCTGTCGCTCTGGGACGGGGTTTTCTCTCCCACCACTTTAGCAGTTGCATTGACCACCATATCAGCGATTTCAGCCTGTGCGCTTTTTAAGATTTTGGTCTTTTCTGTCTCGGCTGCGTTCCTGGCATCCTTTAGGATACCTTCTGCTTTCTCATCAGCCTCGCCCACGATACGATTGTACTCCGCAGTCGCTTTCTGTCTTGCCTCGGACACTGCCTTGGCTTTTTCATCCTCTACTGTCTTCATGGACTCTTCGTACTGTGTTTTCAGACCTTCTGCTTCTTTCTGTTTCTCTCCGGCGATGGCAAACTGTGCGTCTGCCTCCTCCTGACGTTTCGCAATAATAGCATTGATACGTCCAAACAGAAACTTTTTCATCAGAAAATACAGAATCAGCAGGTTGACAATAGTCCATACCAAATTTAAATCAAATTTAAGCACCTATCACACCCGCCTTCCATTATCCTAACATCATAATAATCAATAACGCGATAACGAAACCATAAATAGCGGTTGCCTCGGCAAGCGCACATCCCAACAGTAAAACTTTGGTTACTTTGCTCTCTGCTTCCGGCTGTCTTGCTACAGCGTCTGCTGCGTGGGAGGTTGCGATACCGATACCGATACCTGCTCCTGCACCTGTTAATACTGCGATACCTGCTCCGATTGCTAATAACATATCCATAGTGTTTTTCTCCTTTTTCTACTGAGCTTTTTACTCAATTGCCTCTTTGATAAATAATGATGTTAAAAATACAAATACATATGCCTGAATTAATCCGTCAAACAAGTCAAAATACAAGCTAAACGGAATAGGCAGAACTGCCGGAAGAATATTTTCAATCAATTTCATAATAACGAATGCTCCCAGTACGTTTCCGAACAGTCGCATACACAATGAAAGCGGTCGGATAATAATCTCCAGCACATTAAGAGGTGCCACAATCGCAATTGGCTGTGCAAATGATTTTCCCCAGCCTTTGAGACCTTTGGCACGGATACCTGCTGCCTCGATGAGTATAATACTCATAATTGCCAGTGCAGCCGTTACATTCACATCCTTTGTGGGGGGCTTCATGCCGAAATAACCGATCAGGTTGGCAAAGCCTATGTACACCAGAACCGTGGTCAGATAAGGGACATATTTTTTGCCCTCCTCTCCGATCATGTTCTCCACCATTCCATTCAGCTTGGTGACCACGAATTCGGCAAATGCCTGTCGTTTCGTGATGTTCTGCGTCTTTAACCCATGGGTAAGCCACAGAGATAACAGCAACAGGGCTGCCATGATAATCCAGGTCACGACCACGGATTCTGAAATGGGGATTCCACCGAAAATCGGTATGGTAAACACAGTTTCGACATTCAGCTCTTCAACAAGAGCATCACCCATATTTCCCATTTGAACACTTCCTTTCTTCTTTTTTTATAAGTACAAACAGCATAGTGCTGATGACTCCTGAAACATTAAACCATAACTCCGGAATCTTCCTTGTTTTCCTCGATGCGTTCGTTCATCTTCACGAAAGGCTTTCCGCAAATCAGACCAATCACTACAGAAACCGGAATATAGAGTGCCAGTTTGCCGATGCACTCCCAGTAATAATTATCGTACATGCCCGCTACGCACTCACGCATGGCATCCATGGCGTAAGGGAAGGGCAGGAATTTGTAAATATCCTGATAGATCTGGGGCAGAGTCTGTACCGGGAAAGTACCACCGGCACCTGCCACCTGAATTACCATAATCACAACCGCCAGTGCCTCGCCGATGTTTCCAAAAGCGACGGTCAGAGAATAAATCAATAAAGTAAAGACAAAGCTTGCCATGGAGGCTGCCAGCCAGAACTTGAAAGGATGCAGACACTGGATGCCCACATAATACAAATCACCCAACACGGTCAACAGAGCCTGCGCCTGACCAATCAGGAAAAATGTCAGATACCGTCCCACATAGGACTCGGCAGCTTTCACTTTTCCCACACCGGGAAGCGGTTTGACTCCCACATGAATGATTGCTACCAGAATGAGGGAGCCTACCCAGATGGCAAGCACGGAATAGAAGGGAGACATGGCAGAACCATAATAGTCAATGGGATAAATCGCCTCTGTCTCAATCTCCACCGGAGCGGACATAAAGCTTCC
>CAKRNW010000150.1 GCA_934371505.1 uncultured Lachnospiraceae bacterium | reverse complement strand
CAGTGAAACCCCGGTATCTGCGGTGCATCGCCTTTGGCAGTGAGGTGTTCCCCATCAAGCAGTTTAAACGGTGGAAAGAGGCGGTGCCGGATGCCAGCTTTACCAACCTTTACGGTCCTACGGAAGGCACCGGCATGTGTTGTTTCTACAAAGTCAGCCGGGACTTTGAACTGGACGAGGTGATTCCCATCGGGCATCCCTTCAAAAATACAGAAATCCTGCTTTTGAATGAGCATGACCAGCCGGCAGCGGAAGGTGAGCCGGGAGAAATCTGTATCCGGGGAACTTCCGTGACCCTTGGCTACTACAACAACCCGGAAAAAACCGCAGAATGCTTTGTCCAGAATCCTTTGAACAAAGCCTACCCGGAGATTATTTACCGCACCGGCGATATCGGGCGGCGCAACGAACGGGGAGAACTGGTCTTCGTCTCCCGGAAAGACTACCAGATTAAACATATGGGACACCGCATTGAACTGGGAGAGATTGAGGTCAATGTGAATCTGCTGGAGGAAGTGAAGATTTCCGGCTGTATCTACGATGCTACAAAGGGAAAAATCGTTCTCTGCTACGTGGGAGACCTGGAGGAGGCGGAACTGACCAACCGGCTGAAAACCCGGCTTCCCAGATACATGATGCCCAACCGCATTATCCGTCTGGAACAGATGCCCTTTACGGCAAACGGCAAAATTGACCGTGTGACCTTAAAGAAAAATACTACGAAATAAAGAAATACAGGAAGGAATTTGAAACCATGGAAGAATTACTTGAGATTTTAAGAGACTTACACCCGGAGGTGGACTACGAGCACTGTGATACCCTCATTGATGACAAAATTCTGGATTCCTTTGACATCGTGACCATTATTTCCGAAATCTGCGACCAGTTTGATGTGACCATTTCCGCAGAGCACATTACGCCGGAGAATTTCAATTCTGCCCAGGCCATCTATGAACTTATTGAGAAGTTAGAGGACGAGGACTGATTCCATGCTGTTTGTCTCCTATGAATTTTTGGGATTTCTGTTGCTGGTATTCCTGGTATACTATCTGATTCCCAGAAAATTCCAGTGGCAGCTTTTGCTGGCAGCCAGCTATGTCTTTTATTTTCTGGCAGACCCCCATTATCTCTTTTATATTCTGCTCACCACCATCTCCACCTGGGGCATTGGTGTCCTCATTGACAACCGTTTCCGCACCCAGAAAGAGTATCTGGCGGCACATAAGGCGGAACTGTCCAAAGAGGAGCGGAAGGCCTACAAACAGAGGACAAAACAGGGACAGTGGCGGTTACTTCTGACCTGTCTGTTGTTTAATCTGGGAATTCTGGCAATTTTAAAATACACCAATTTTACCATCGCCAATATCAATGGACTGCTCCACTTCTTTGGAAGAGGCAGCCAGCTTTCCCCGTTAAACATTGTACTGCCCCTGGGGATTTCCTTTTATACCTTCCAGTCTCTGGGCTACATCATAGATGTGTACCGGGGAACGGCACAGGCAGAGCGGAATTTCTTCCGCTTTGCCCTGTTTGTATCCTTTTTTCCCCAGCTGGTACAGGGACCGATCAGCCGTTGGAACGATTTGTCTGCCTCTCTCTATGAGGAACATGCCTTTGACTGGCAGACCGTCAGCCTGGGGTTACAGCGGATCCTGTGGGGGTATTTTAAGAAAATGGTCATCGCTGACAGAATGCTGACAGCGGTGAATACCATTATCCGCAACAGTGACCAGTACCAGGGTGCCTACGTCTTTGCGGGGATGCTCTTTTATGCCCTGGAACTGTATGCAGACTTTACCGGCGGCATCGATATCACCATCGGTATTGCCCAGGTCATGGGAATCAAGGTGACGGAAAACTTCCATCGTCCCTATTTTTCCAAGTCCATCAAGGAATATTGGCGGCGCTGGCATATCACCATGGGAACCTGGTTCACGGACTATATTTTCTATCCGATTTCCGTGTGCAAACCCATGCTGAAATTCTCCAAATTTTCCAGAGCCCATTTCGGGGAAGCCATTGGCAAACGGATGCCGGTGTATCTGTCTTCCTTTGCCGTATGGTTCGCCACCGGTATCTGGCACGGCGCAAGCTGGAACTTTATCGTCTGGGGACTGGGCAACTGGGTGGTGATTATGATTTCCCAGGAACTGGAACCATTGTATACAAGATTTCACCAACGTTTTCCGGGTCTTGGAGAAAAACGGGTATACCAGGGCTTTCAGGTCATCCGCACCATTCTGCTCATGAGCTGTCTGCGGATGTTTGACTGTTACCGGGATGTGCCCCTCACCTTCCGCATGTTCGGAACCATGGTGACTGCCAGAAACTGGGCAGTTTTGTGGAACGGCTCCCTGTTGCAGCTGGGACTCACCGGTGCCGATTTTCTGGTGCTGGCAGCAGGTTTTGTCCTGCTTTTGACCGTGAGCCTTATCCAGCGCAGCGGCAGTGTGCGGGAAAAGATTGGTGCGAAACCCTTCTGGCTTCGTTTTATTCTGTGGTACGCCCTGTTTCTGGCAACCTTACTGCTTGGCGCATACGGCGCAGGATATGATTCCAGCCAGTTTATTTATAATCAGTTTTAACGATGGGAAACAGAATGATGAGAAAAAGAAAGTTAGTCCGTGGACTTGCGGTGGTACTACTTGTGGCGGTGACGCTGTTTGCCCTCCAACGGGTGCTGATGCCCAAATACGTGGTTGGTGTGGTGGAAGGAGCCTTAATCGGCGAGTATTACCAGGATGAAAAGAACCACGATGTGGTGTTCATCGGAGATTGCGAGGTTTATGAGAACTTCACCCCGGCGGTACTGTGGCAGGAATACGGTATCAACAGCTACATCCGGGGCAGTGCCCAGCAGCTGATCTGGCAGTCCTATTATCTGCTGGAGGACACCCTGCGGTATGAAAAGCCCCAGGTGGTGATTTTCAACGTGCTGTCCATGAAATACAACGAGCCCCAGAAAGAGGCATATAACCGCATGACTCTGGAGGGGATGCGGTGGTCAATTTCCAAGGTGAAGGACATCCAGGCATCCATGATGCCGGAGGAGCATTTCATTGAATATGTCTTTCCCATACTCCGCTATCATGCCAGATGGAACGAACTGACCATGGATGATTTGCGCTATGCCTTCCATACCCCCCGGATTTCCCACAACGGATACTACATGCGGGTGGATGTAAAACCGGCGGAAAATGTGCCGGAGGGAAAGGTACTGGCAGATTACTCTTTCGGGGAGAATGCCTGGAATTATCTGGAGAAAATGACGCAGCTTTGCAAAGAAAATGACATTCAGCTCATCCTCATCAAGGCTCCATCCCTCTACCCCTACTGGTATCCCGAATGGGAGGAACAGATTGAGGACTACGCGGCAGAAAATGAGTTACCCTATCTCAATTTTCTGGAAAATGCAGAAAAAATCGGCATCGACTATACCACCGACACCTACGATGCCGGACTCCATCTGAATCTTTCCGGTGCGGAGAAGGTGACCAGGGTGCTGGGGCAGTATCTTGCCCAGGAATGCCAGGTGCCGGATCGACGGGATGAGGAGAAACTTGTGGAAAGCTGGGAGAAAAAGCTGGAGTTTTATGAGGCAGACCGGCGTTCACAGCTCACGCAGCAGGAAATAAAGATTGAAAAATAGGAAAAAAGGGCATAATATAGAATGATGAGGAAGATTACAAAAATGCAATATTTGAAAAAAACTTTGGGAATGGTGTTGTGTGTTGTAACGATGGCGGGAATGACAGCTTGCGGAAATGATGCAAAGGTCATCGAAGGAAATGCTTCTTCCGGGACACAGACAGAGATCATTGGCGGAGCGGAGGGAACCACGGAGATTCTTCTGACGAATGATACCGATGCCGGCTGGACTTTTCAGGCAGGTGATGTGACTCTCACACCGGATATGGATATGAGCGCCATTGCAGACCAGCTGGGGGAACCGAAAAGCTATTTTGAGGCAGCAAGCTGTGCCTTTGAAGGACTGGATAAAATCTACACCTACGC
>CAKRNW010000149.1 GCA_934371505.1 uncultured Lachnospiraceae bacterium | reverse complement strand
AAACGCAACAAAAAAAGACCTCACTGACGGGATGAGGTCTTTTTTATGTGCAGGTGTCAGCAGAACACCCTTTAAAATCTATCTTCGAAAACTTAAGCCATCTTGTTGACAGCAGCAGCAAGACGAGAAACTTTTCTGGATGCAGTATTTTTGTGATATACGCCCTTAGAAGTAGCTTTATCGATAGTAGAAGTAGCGTTTAACAGTGCAGCACTTGCAGCAGCCTTGTCGCCAGCCTCGATAGCAGCGTTTACTTTCTTAACAGCGGTCTTAACACCAGACTTGATCGCTTTGTTTCTCTCAGCTTTGGTTCTGTTTACTAAAATTCTCTTCTTAGCAGACTTGATATTTGCCATGCTCTTTCACCTCTCATTTTCGGAATCACTTTGTATTTCATGTCACATTAAAGCCGGACACGGACGATCTAATGTAAACATATGCTGATTATTTTAGAGTAAGAAACCGGGAATGTCAATACATATTTCTTTATTTTCTGCAAAAAATGTAGGTAACCGTTATCAAACAAATTTAGGCAGAACCGTAATACATTTTATATGGAAAGAAAAGAGTGAGGCGGTACAACGAACAGATCGTGAGCAGGGAGGTATGACATGGAAATTCGTACAGATCTGGCTCTGGAGGCACGGGAGGCAGTCCGGGGGCAGGCGGAGGAGATTCGGGGAGTCACACTGGAGGAATCCTACGACCGTGAACTGGAATTAAAGGTGACGAAAGTGGTGATTGAAACCAAAAACGGTGCAAAAATCATGGGCAAGCCAATCGGGACTTATATTACGTTGGAATCCCCGTTTTTGTGTGATGAGGAGGAAGAGCACCATCACAAAATTGCCGGAAAACTGGCAGAGACCTTGCGGGAACTTTTGCCGGAGACGGATGAGGAAAAGTCCATTCTGGTGGTGGGACTTGGAAACCGGGATGTGACTGCGGACGCACTGGGACCTGCAGCGGTGGATCATCTGTTTATCAATCGTCATATCATTCTGGAATTTGGAACCGCGGCATACAACCGGGAACGAATGAACCAGGTGAGCAGCATTGTGCCGGGGGTGATGGCACGTACCGGAATGGAAAGTGCAGAGATCGTACGGGGAGTCACCATGCAGACCAATCCGGATCTGATTATTGCCATTGATGCACTGGCGGCACGGAGTACAAAACGGTTAAACCGCACCATTCAGATTACCGATACCGGAATTCATCCGGGAAGCGGTGTGGGAAATAATCGACATGCCATGACCAGGGAAAGTCTTGGGGTGCCGGTGATTGCCATCGGCATTCCCACGGTAGTGGATGCCGCCACCATTGTCCATGATGCCGTCAAGGACTGGAACAGCAGTACCACGGAATTGCGCAATATGTACGTGACCGGAAAAGATATTGATGCCGTGATTGCCACCTTAAGCCTGACAGTGGCGGAGGCAGTGAACGAAGCATTGAATCTGGACTGACTGCATATATTGTCCTAATAGAAAAAGGGGGCAAAGGTGTGCGGATTTCCGGCAGAAAACTTTCGGTACTGCTTTTTCTGGTGCTTTTGGCAGCACTGGTGATCAGAATTATGGTGTTGCGGTCCGAAGATGACGATGAGGAAAGCTTTTATCGTAAAACATTTGACCAGTGGGAGGAAACTGCAGTGTGCAGGGAACTTCCACTGCTTTCCTTTTCACAGGAGGAGCATCCGCAGACTATGGGACAACTGGTGCATAAGATACTGGCGCAATCCTTCCCCTGGTATGCTTATGAAAAGCTTTATCTTTTGTATCCGGAAGAGGAAGAAGCAGAAGCGGCAGGGGATGAGCAGGAGGAAGAAGCAGCAGGGGATGAGCAGCTGGGAGAAAGCACCGGGAAAGGAGAGGAGCGGAAAACCGACCGGACAGCTCCCGGCGGCGGAAAACAACAGAAAGAGAATGGGGGACAGAAGGCAAGTGATGGAGAACCATTGTTCCAGGAGAATCCGGAGAAACAGGAAGACACGGAGCTACCGTCAGATCCCATCTGCCGGAATGATTTTGAAACCAGACTGCAGGAAAGCATGGAAGATTCATGGACGCTGGAAACGGCTCAAATTTCATCCCAGCCGGTTTTTGCCCAGGCGTTGATCGACAATGCCTGGTGGGATTTTAAATATCTGATACATAACTGGTACACGGTGGATACCTCCACGGATGCTTCGGTAGTGGGAATCTCCACACCGGAACTGGTGACCTATCCGGCAGGCATCACCAAAAATCAAAAGGAAGGCTATGACATTCTGGTCTATCATACCCACAGTCTGGAGCAGTATGCGGATTCCCACCAATATGCTCCGCCAAACGGTGTAGTGGGAGCAGGAGAATTTTTGTCGACGCTGTTGGAGAAGCAGTATGGTTATCGTGTCTTACATCTGACCCAAAGCTTTGACGCGGAGGGGCGGGATTCCGCCTATGGGAAGGCACTGCCGGCGTTGGTACAGGTACTGGAAGAACACCCGGAGATCCAGGTGGTGATTGACCTGCATCGGGACGAGGTCGACAGCAATGCCCACCTGATTCAACAGGTGGGGGAGCGGAGCGTGGCGCGGTATATGTTTTTTAACGGATTAAGCTATACCAGAACGTTGGGGGCACTGAAAGAATTTTCAAACCCCTATCAAAAAGAAAATCTGGCCATGTCCTTTCAGCTCCAACTGGCTTCCGATGCCCTTTTTCCGGGATGCACCAGAAAAATTTATCTCAAAGGTTATCGCTATAATATGCATTTGCGGCCGAGAAGTCTGCTGATTGAATTGGGGGCTCAGAATAACACGGAACAGGAGGCGTGGAATAGCTGTGTTCTGCTTGCCAAAATGCTGGATACCGTGCTATCTTATAATATTAGATAAGGTATCAGGAGGAATACAATGGCACAGTTTAACCAGAAAAATATCCGCAACTTTTGTATCGTGGCACATATCGACCACGGAAAGTCTACGCTGGCGGATCGAATCATAGAAAAAACAGGACTTCTCACCAGCCGTGAGATGCAGGATCAGGTTCTGGATAATATGGAATTGGAGCGGGAGAGGGGAATTACCATCAAGGCCCAGACCGTCCGTATTATTTATCAGGCAAAGGATGGTGAGGAGTATATGCTGAACCTCATCGACACCCCGGGGCATGTGGACTTTAACTACGAGGTGAGCCGCGCACTGGCCGCCTGTGACGGAGCGATTCTGGTGGTGGATGCAGCACAGGGAATTGAGGCACAGACCCTTGCCAATGTTTATCTGGCACTGGATCATGATCTGGATGTTTTTCCTGTCATCAATAAAATAGACCTCCCCAGTGCGGACCCGCAGAAAGTCATAGAAGAGATCGAAGATGTGATCGGTATCGAGGCACAGGATGCCCCCCTGATTTCTGCAAAAAACGGAATCGGAATTGAGGATGTGCTGGAACAGATCGTTCACAAAATTCCGGCGCCTCAGGGAGACCCGGAGGCTCCTTTACAGGCGTTGATCTTTGATTCCCTGTATGATTCTTACAAGGGGGTCATCGTCTTCTGCCGGATCCGGAATGGCTCTGTGCGCAAGGGAACCCGCATGAAGATGATGGCTACGGGAGCCACTGCAGATGTGGTGGAAGTAGGGTATTTTGGACCGGGACAGTTTATCCCCTGTGAAGAACTGTCTGCAGGCATGGTAGGCTACATTACCGCTTCTATCAAAAATGTAAAGGACACTGCAGTGGGCGATACCGTGACAGATCTGGACAATCCCTGTGCAGAGCCCCTTCCGGGCTATAAAAAAGTAAATCCCATGGTGTATTGTGGTCTCTATCCTGCAGATGCCTCCAAATATACAGATCTGCGGGATGCTTTGGAGAAATTGCAGTTAAATGATGCCTCTCTGTACTACGAGCCGGAGACCTCCATTGCATTGGGCTTTGGTTTCCGGTGCGGGTTCCTGGGACTTCTTCATCTGGACATTATCGAGGAACGACTGGAGCGGGAATACAACCTGGATCTGGTGACTACAGCACCCGGTGTTATTTATAAAGTATTTAAGACAGACGGCACGATGATTGAACTGAC
>CAKRNW010000148.1 GCA_934371505.1 uncultured Lachnospiraceae bacterium | reverse complement strand
TACTACTTGTAACCCCCCAATACATTATATAGTTTTTTGCTATACCCCATAAGAAAGAAATACCTTCTCTAAAAAAGGCAGTAATTCAGATTACTGTCTTTTTTACTGCACATATCGTGTGGTATACTATAGCAGATTGACAACATAACAGGAACATGACAGGAGAGCATATGGATTTCGAGCGATTTGACAAGGCGGAGCGGGATCAGTTATATATTTCGGGCATGCGGCCGCCTTTTAACAAACAGGCTGTTTTTTCAGATATGACCCAGGACTACGTGCGTCCGGCACAGCCTGCACCTTACAGCACGGTACAGATCCGGATACGGGCGGCTCATAATAATGTGGACCGGATTTTTCTCATCTGTAAGGATAACCGCTACCAGATGTATAAGGGTGAACAGATTGGAGAATTCGATTATTACGAATATACGTTGGAACTGGATAACGAACAGATTTCCTATTATTTTGAGATTTTTGCGGGAGCGGTAGAATGTTTTTACGACCAGAGAGGTGTGGTAAAGCAGCAGGATGCCCAATACTTTTTTAAGGTGATTCCCGGCTTTGACACTCCTGACTGGGCAAAAGGTGCGGTCATGTATCAGATTTTTGCAGACCGGTTTTATAACGGGGATCCCTCCAACGATGTGTTGGACAATGAATATCATTACATCGGTGGTCATACCACCCAGGTGAAGGACTGGAATAAATATCCTGCCCAGATGGGAGTCAGGGAATTTTACGGCGGCGATCTGCAGGGTGTACTGGATAAACTGGATTATCTGCAGGATTTAGGCGTGGAGGTTATTTATTTTAATCCTCTTTTTGTCTCCCCCTCCAACCATAAATATGATATCCAGGACTATGATTATATCGACCCCCACTTGGGGAAGATTGTCATGGACGAAGGAAAGATTCTCCAGGACTGGGAAGCAGAAAATCGTTTTTCTACCCGCTATATCAACCGTGTCACCAACAAGGCAAATCTGGAAGCCAGCAATGCGTTTTTTGCCCAAGTGGTGGAGGAGATACACAAGAGGGGGATGCGTGTGATTCTGGATGGTGTGTTCAACCACTGTGGCTCTTTTAATAAATGGATGGATCGGGAACGGATTTATGAGGATGTGCCAGGCTATGAGAAGGGTGCCTTTGTATCGAAAGACAGCCCCTACCATAACTTTTTCCAGTTTATGGATTCCGATAATTTCCCTTACAATCCCCATTATGACGGATGGTGGGGACATGATACACTTCCGAAGCTGAACTATGAGGGCTCTAAGGAGCTTTATGATTATATTATGGGAATTGCGGCCAAATGGGTTTCCCCGCCCTATAACTGCGACGGATGGAGGCTGGATGTGGCAGCGGATCTGGGACATTCCCCGGAATTTAACCATCAGTTCTGGAGGGATTTCCGGAAGGCAGTGCGCGAGGCCAATCCCAATGCGCTGATTCTCGCGGAGCATTATGGGAATCCGGTGTCCTGGTTGGATGGTAAGCAGTGGGACAGCGTCATGAACTACGATGCTTTTATGGAGCCTGTCACCTGGTTTCTCACCGGAATGGAGAAGCACAGCGATGACTTCCGCCAGGATATGATAGGTAATACCAGTGCCTTCTGGGGCTCCATGATTTATAATGCCACGGCTTTCAGCTATCCTTCTGCGGCAGTGGCAATGAATGAATTATCCAATCACGATCATTCCCGCTTCCTCACCCGAACCAATCATAAGGTGGGGCGTACCAATACCCTGGGACCGGAGGCGGCGGACGAGGATGTGAATAAGGCAGTGATGCGGGAGGCTGTTGTCATGCAGATGACCTGGCCGGGAGCGCCTACCATCTATTACGGCGACGAGGCCGGCGTGTGTGGCTTCACCGATCCGGATAACCGCCGGACCTACCCCTGGGGACATGAAGACCAGCAGATGATTGACCTTCATAAGCATTTGATCCGGATTCACAAGGAGAACCCGGAAATCAGGGACGGTTCCCTCCGTGGTATTTTTGAGGATTACAATGTATTGGTTTATGCCCGGTTCAACACCGAGGAACAGACCCTGGTCTGTGTCAACAATAATCCCCAGCCTGTCACCAGACAGATCAAGGTATGGGAGGTCGGAATTCCCAAGGAGACTGTGCTGATCCAGATTTTCAGTACAGACGAACAGGGATTTTCCACAGAGCAGACAGAGGTTCCGGTAGTCGCCGGAAAGATGGAAATAACTATCCCTGCCACCGGCACACTGATTTTGAAGCACGGTAAAGCCCAGGCAGAGGACGATGAAAAGGCAGAAAAGAGTCCCATCCGCAACCGCCGTTGGAACTTCGTGAAATTTTCATAAATATGATTGAAAAGCCATTCCCAGGATTGTGACGGGAATGGCTTTTTACGTTCTTTACTTGCGTATGATCTTGCGTACTTTCTGCAATCTGTTTTAACGCGGCAGGAACCTATCAGATGGAACTTTCTGGTTGTTTATAGGTAGTGGAAAAGCTTATGAGTCGAGGGGCGACCTATAAGCTGGGAATTCGTGGCAGTTTGGTAGGTGCCTTTAGAGTTTTTTGTCGGACACTCAACACATAAGATTAGCTATGCAGTCACTCTTATAGGTACTGATAAGGGTCAAGTGACGGAGTATGGCAAAATTTTCAGAAAATTCGACCCATAAGAAACAATGCTCCCTGCACCTTATGGGTCAAGGCAGCAATCGACCAGGTAAAATGAACCCATAAGCCATCGCTCGGACAGCGCTTATGGGCCACACGTAAACTTATGTAAACCCGAAAACTTCAAAAGCCCCAAAAGCCCAAAAGCCCAAAAGCCCAAAAGCCCAAAAGCCCAAAAGCCCCAAAAGCCCAAAAGCCCCAAAAGCCCCAAAAGCACCAAAAACCCAAAAAGCCCCAAAAACCCCAAAAGCTTCAAAAGATTCAAGGAAATCATTGCAAGCTTATTTCTCCAGAAATATTACACGCAAAGGCTAATCTGCAAACAGCAGTCACATCAGAAAGCACTTCCAATGAAATTCAACCGATTTCCAGAAAACTGCTTGCAATTTGCCCGGTGGTATGATATAAACTTATATTGTTGAGGTTTTACATCTCATATGGACGGATTCCCGAGTGGCCAAAGGGGACAGACTGTAAATCTGCTGCAAATTGCTTCGGTGGTTCGAATCCACCTCCGTCCATTCTAATTAAAAAGTACGAGCCAGAAAAGCGCAGGATATACGTTGCAAGTTACGCACGGAGTCCTGCGCTTATTCATTCATAAGAAATTCCTTCCCATGAATGAATAACGCTCCGCGGGGATGTGCAGCTCGCAGAGAGGAAGTTTATGCTGTACATACCCCTCGCGCGCAAAGAGTCGGCAAGCAACTCTTTGTTTTTCCCACATTGACAGTCCCTCCCTTGTCCCATACAATAGGAACAAGGCAAATAAAAATGTCAATCTTGCTGAGAATGTTATTGCATTCATAAGGTGAATCTGATTGTTGGAGAAATTTATGGAAGAAAAGCAACAGGAAAAGAAGGCGAAAGTCGTTCTCGTTCCTTGTGATACATATGAAGAAGAAACGGTATACCGGGCAATAAAATGCGGAATGGATGCTTTGGGCGGCATCCGGAAATTTGTGGATCCGGAGGAAAAAATCCTGGTGAAACCCAACTTCGTGCTGGCAAGTCCCCCGGAGGCAGCAGCCACCACCCACCCTTCCGTGATGAAGGGAATGTTCCGCCTTTTGCAGGAGGCAGGCTGTACCCAGGTGCTCTACGGCGACTCTCCGGGACACGGCAGCTGTACCGCCGCCGCAGGAAAGTTGGGAATGGAAAAAGAAGAAACCATATACGGCGCCCGCCAGACCTCCATGTCCGAGGAAGTGAAGGTGGCATTCCCCGATGGAATCACGGCGAAGGAATTTTATTTTGCAAAAGAAGTGACAGAGACGGATGCCATCATCAACCTCTGTAAAATGAAAACCCACGCCCTGGAACGGGTTACCGGGGCGGTGAAAAATCTCTATGGTCTGATCTGTGGCTATCGCAAGGCAGCAGGGCATGTAGCATACCCCAATGCCACCGTATTTGCCAGAATGCTGGTGGACATCCACCGCTATACGAAACCCCGGCTTCATGTGATGGACGG
>CAKRNW010000147.1 GCA_934371505.1 uncultured Lachnospiraceae bacterium | reverse complement strand
CCCGGTCCGATTCCCACTACAAAGATTTTACCCAAAGGTCAGCCTCCTTGTTCCTAAAGCAACGGCAAGGGTAATTCCATCTGCCGCCTGTTTTTCAATGATTAACTGTTTTCCGGTGAACGCCCCGTTCTCTTGCAGTGCCCGCAGTGCTGCCCGCTCACACACGTTGTCGATGCCCACCGTCTGTTCCACAAAGTCAGAGTGTTGAAAAGTTCCCTCCACCTGCTGCAGCTCCTGGGCAGTATAACAGCGATAGGGAAGGTGATGGAATGTTGCAAATTCACGGATTCCCGCCTCCTCCGCTTTCCGGTCGATGGATGCCACCACCCGTACTGCCTCCAAAGGCAGCTTTCTCTGGCGGAAAAGCTTTGTCACTGCCTTTTCAATTGCCATAAAGGATTTGCCCCTGCGGCATCCGATTCCAATTACAAGATTTCTGGGAATCAGCCAGAGGGCATCGGTTTCCCCGGAAGAGTACACGCCGATTCGGATTCTGTTTTGCTGTCCGTTCCACCGGGCAAGCTCCTGACTGGAAAAAAGCTGGATGCCCTCCGGCAAATGGGAAAGGTTTTCCATGTCCGTAATGGAATCCTCCACCAGAATGGAAATAGGCTCTCCCCGCAACAGCGCCGATTCTCTTTCCTTGATTTTGTTTCGATCGGTAATAAACAGTTCCTGTTGCTTTGCCCATACATCCAGGGCAAGTTTCCCCTCCACATCCGAGGCAGTGGTCAGTACCGGAGTGGCCTGTAGTCTCTCCGCCAGCCAGATGGCACAGGCGTTTGCTCCCCCCAGATGTCCGGAAAGAATGGGAATCACAAACTGTCCCTTTTCATCACACACCAGCACGGCGGGGTCTGTCTTTTTATCTTTTACAAAAGGGGCAATCCCCCGGACGGCGATGCCAGCCGCTCCCACAAAAATCAGAAGGTCTGCCCTGGAAAATTCTCTCCCTGCCCAGACCCGTAGGGAATCTTTAACAAGTTCCGGAGTGTTGGTCACCTCCGACAGTTTTTCTGTCTCAAACCGCTCATAGCAGCTCCGGCTTCCACAGAATACCTTTACGGAATGGGCATGGTTTCCCTCCTGTACATAGAATTCTCCAATCTGTAACGCCAGCCGCAGCCCCGGCAGGGTAAATCCAATCACAGAAACCTTCATTTCGATGCCTTTCGATATTCGGTGGAAAAATCCGCCGCATAAAGCCGGGATTTCTCATAGCCGCTTTTTCCTACCACATCCCCCACAATGATGAGTGCCGTCTTGGTGATTCCCGCCTTTTTTGCAAGTTCCGGCAAGGTTTCTAAGGTTGCCACGATTTTTTTCTCATCCGCCCAGGTTGCCTTGTATACAAGGGCGGCAGGCGTGTCCGGTGGATACCCCCCGGCTGTCAGTCTCTCCGTCAACCGGGAAAGCATGCCGGTGCTCAAAAACAGCACCATGGTGGTCCGGTGTGCCGCCAATTTTTCAATCTGCTCCCGCGCCGGCACTTTTGTCGCCCCTTCCATCCGGGTTAAAATCACCGACTGGGAAATCCCCGGCAGGGTATATTCCAGGTTCAGTGCAGACGCCGCCCCACAGAAGGAACTTACCCCCGGACAGCTTGTAAAGGCAATGCCCTTTGCCTCCAGAATGTCCATCTGTTCCCGGATTGCCCCGTAAATACTAGGGTCGCCGGTATGCAGGCGCACTGTCTGTCTGCCCTCTGTCTCCGCCTGCTCCATGACGGCAATCACTTCCTCCAGCGTCATATAGGCACTGTCATAAACCTGACAGCTTTCCTTTTTCCACTGTAAAAGCTGAGGATTTACCAAAGAACCCGCATAGATAATCACATCCGCCTGCTGTAATAACTGCTGTCCCCGCACCGTGATTAAATCCACTGCGCCGGGACCTGCTCCCACAAAATGAACCATCCGACTCATCCTTTCCAACTGTTCCGTACTTTCTAAACTATCCAGGTATCACCCAGTTTCCATTCTTTTTCTCCGGTGAACACCCTCCGTTCCTCATCCCAGACAAACCAATACCCGCAAAGAGGCGCCGCCTGGTAATCATAATAACCTTTTCCCGACATGGAAAACCGCTCTCCCAGTGCCATAATCGTGCCCCCGTGGACAACAAAGCACAATTTTTTCTCTGTCCCGGACGGACTTTCCGATTTACTTTCCTTTTCCATGATTTCCAGAAAGGCATCACAGCACCGACTGGTGAACATTTCTCTGGATTCTCCTCCTGGAAAAGGCAGGGTTCCTCCGCTGTCAATCCAATTCTGATACTGGATATCTTCCGCCAGTTCCCGGTAATTTTTCCCTTCCCATAAGCCGAAATCACATTCCCTGAAATCCGGTACCAGCTGTTGCCTATAACCGGGAAACAGATAGTCGGCGGTCTGGATACAGCGTTTCCAGGGGCTGACATAGAGATGGAGATTTTCCATTACCGGCTCTTTTTTTCTCTGTTGAAAATAAAACTCCAAAAGCTGGCAGGTCTGGGGACACAGCGGTTCATCCGTACTGCCGATATAACGCTTTTCCAGATTGCCAGGTGTCTGCCCATGGCGAATCATCAGGATTTGCATAACCGTTCCACCTTTTCCTTTGCGTGTTCTGAGACTGCCAGTGTTCCGAAATCGCTGGAAAAGAGAATCACATCCATGTCCAGTCCCTCGTAGGCTCTGTGTCGGAGGTGGTTCATAATCCGGGCAAGGAGCCTCTGCATCACCGGTTCCAGGCATCCTGCCTCTTTTAAAACAGCCAGTGCCTCCTCCGTGGAAATACTGCCTAACACTTTGGGCAACAGGGATGCATCCACCTGTGCTTCTACACAGCAGGCGCACAGGGTTTCCATTCTGGCATCCGCCCACCGGGAATGGGTGTTCATCACCCCACTTCCTACCTTTACCAACTTTCCGATGTGTCCGATCAGGAGGATGCTTTCCACCTGGAACTCATACGCCATGTCCAGGGTATCCCCCAGAAAATTGCTGTATTTGATTCCAGTTTCCAAATCAATTCCCCAGGTGTCATGGGCGTAATCTCTGCCGTAATTTCCCGGTGTCAGCAGGATTTCCTTCCCACCGTCTGCTGTTTTCATCCGCATTTCTGTGCGGATGGTTTCGATGAGTGCCTGTTCACTCATGGGCTCTACAATGCCGCTGGTTCCCAGAATGGAAATACCGCCCTCAATGCCCAGACGGGGATTGAAGGTTTTCTTCGCCACCTCTTCCCCTTCCGGGATCTCCACGGTAACCCGGAAACCACCTTCATATTCCAGTTCTGCTCCCACCCGCAAAAGCTGGGCGGCAATCTGGCTGCGGGGAGCACTGTTGATGGCAGCCTCTCCCACGGGCTGGTCTAAGCCTGCCCTGGTAACTCTGCCTACCCCTTTTCCACCCAGAATCTCGATGCCCTGGGGAATCTGTTCCACTGTGGCATACACCAAAAGCTGGTTGGTCACATCGTGGTCATCCCCCGCGTCCTTCCGCACGGCACAGCGAACACTGGTCTTACTGGGGTGACTGATATCCTCAATGGGCAGTTCCAGCGTGGTTCCCTTGGGAACGGTAATGCGGATGGATTCCTGTGGATGCCCGGTGAGGAGCATCCGTGCTGCCGCCCCTGCCGCCGCTGTGACACAGGTTCCCGTGGTAAACCCACAGCGTAGTTTCTGAGTACCCTTAAATACATAAGTCTGCTGTGGTGTTTCCTGATTTTCCAGTGCGGATAACATACCAGGTTTCATATCAAAGAGCTGTTCGATGTAAGTATCCTTCAGTATCGCAGCCGGCGTTCCAATATTCTGCACCTGTTGATTTTTGACACAGATGACCCGGTCTGCAAATTTCCGTGCCAAATCCAGTTCATGGAGGGACATTAACACGCCAATCTGTTTCTGCTTCGCCTGTTCCTTCAGCATGTGGAGAAATTCCAGCTTGTGGCGGATGTCCAGAAAGGAAGTGGGTTCATCCAGCAGAATCACCTCCGGCTCCTGGCAAAGCGCCCTTGCCAACAACACCCGCTGTCTCTGTCCATCGCTGATTTGTTCAAAATCCTGATTCGCCAGCTCCGTCACCTGCGCCAGCTCCATTGTCTCACGGACTTTTCCCTTATCGGTTTCCGACAAAAAACCTAACCGGTTGGTATAGGGATAGCGTCCGGTGGCAACCACATCCTCACAGGTCATCAGCTCCGGGCGCAGCCGTCCGGTGAGAACCAC
>CAKRNW010000146.1 GCA_934371505.1 uncultured Lachnospiraceae bacterium | reverse complement strand
ATGAAGGTTTCCGATATCATCCGTACCTTAAATGAACTGGGCGGCAAACATGGTATCGGTATCGTTGATATCGTAGAGAACCGTGTGGTTGGCATGAAATCCCGTGGCGTTTATGAGACTCCTGGCGGAACCATTCTGATGGAGGCACATCGTCAGTTGGAGGAGTTAATCTTAGACCGTGACACCATGGCTGTTAAGAAAGATATCGGCAACAAGTTTGCACAGGTTGTATACGAAGGAAAATGGTTCACTCCTCTCCGTGAGGCTTTACAGGCATTTGTTGAATCCACTCAGGAGTATGTAACCGGTGAAGTGAAGTTCAAACTTTACAAGGGCAACATCATCAAAGCCGGAACCACCTCTCCTTACTCTCTGTACAACGAGAGCATTGCATCTTTCACCACCGGTGATCTCTATGACCACCACGATGCAGAGGGCTTCATCAATCTCTTTGGTTTATCCTGCAAAGTACGTGCCATGAAACTGGCTGAAGTCGAGAAGAACCAGCAGAAATAAATCGCAATATCTTTTGACAAAAAAAAAACTACGGGGTAGAATAAATCTATTCCGTAGTTTTTTATTTCGTGGGAGTTATCTGAATGGAAGTCATTCTTTTACTTGTTATATATTTTGCAGCCATGAATCTGATCGGTTTTATTATGATGGGTTCCGACAAACGCAAGGCAATCAAACATGCCTGGCGGACACCGGAAGCCGTCCTTTTTCTGCCGGCACTTCTGGGCGGCTGCATTGGCTCTATTCTGGGGATGCATGTGTTTCATCACAAAACAAAGCACTGGTATTTCCGTTATGGTCTGCCGCTGATTCTTCTGATTCAGCTTGCCATCCTGATTCTGCTGCTGCGCTCCCCCATTCAGTTCATTACTTTATAGATAAGAAGGTACGCCTATGCATGTAGCAATATGTGACGACAATATCGCTGAAAGAAAACAAATGGAACGCCTTTTAGGGCGTCTCTCTGACAAGATAGCAGCCCAGTCCGAGCCTCTTTATATTGATTCCTTCGGAAATCCTGAGGCCATGCTTGCAGCCCAGCTCCACTATCCGGTTTACTTTATTGATCTGGTTCATTCCCAGTTGGACGGACAGCCCATCAACGGCTATGAAATGGGGAAAAAGCTGTTGGATTCCGGCATTGAGACCACCATCTGCCTCTGCTGTGGCGAGATTGACTACCGTCAGTCCGGCTTGCTGCCCCACATGTTCTGCATCGACAAGCCCATTTCCCCCTCCGCCCTTGAGGAGGCTGTTGCCAATGCAGCAAAGGAAAACGCAGACCGGACTCCCACCATTACCCTGCGCAGTGCCACCAACGGCACCTCCTATGTGAAAATGAAGGACATTGTGTACTTCCGCATGGACAAGGACGGGCATACGGTACTCCATCTCACTGATGGCAGCACCATGGTTTCTGCAGACAATATCTGCAATCTCTTTCTATATCTGTCCCCGAAATATCCCAACCTGTATGCTTTATCCACCAAACTGATGATAAACAGCGAGCATCTGCGCAAAGCGGCGATAATGTCTATCTCCTTCGACACGGGAGAAACCATAAAATCAGGCATACCTGCTGCCAGATATGCCTGTCATGCCATGCGTGGTCACGGACGCCGTTATAAGTTTCCGCTATAGCTCTTCCAGTTACAAAGCCATGTAAGCTCCCAGGAAACCGGCTTTTGTTATACTGTAACGATAATGCCCCCATCGTTGGCGTAGAGAGTGCTGATTCCGCCGGTGTCCATGATGAGGATTTCCGCAAATTTCATCTTCGCCGTCAGCAGATTTTTCATTTCCTCTGCCCTTGCCCTGCAGTTACAATGGGTGATAATCAGCCGCCGTCCAGCACTATCCTTCACTTCCTGCTGGATAATCCGGGCAAGCTGGCTTAAGGCTTTCTTCGTGCCGATTGCCTTGGCACGTTCCACAATGCTTCCACGGTCTCCTGCCATCACCGGTTTGATGGAAAGCTTGGAGGCAACCATCGCCTTTAACCCTGATAATCTTCCGTTCTTCCGCAGGGTTTCCAGATTGTCCAGAATAAAATAAGTTTTCAGTTCTTTCTTTAGCTGTTCCAGACGCTCCACAATCTGTTCAAAGCTCAGCACGCCCTGTTTCTCCAACTGGCTGGCAAGCAGGGCATACTGACATTCCCCGCCGCTGGCAGATTCGGAGTCACAGATATAAATACGCTTGCTGGTATCCTCATGCTCCTCCAGATACATGGTGCGCGCCAGTACCGCGCTGTTGTAGGAACCACTTAATTTTGAGGACAGGGTCACCACATAAATATGTTCGGCATCGCCCCCAAAGCTCTCTGCAAATCGAAGAGGGGAAGGACAGGAAGACTTTGCACATTCCTCAGACTCTGCAACACGACGCAGAAAGTCCTTCTGATCAAAGCTCTCATCATCCTCAATCATATAATCTCCCACCTGCAATCCCAAAGGAATTCTTTCAAAATGGGGATCATTTTTTAACTCTTCCGGCAGTTCACAGCAACTGTCCACTACTATCTTATAGCTCATAGCCTTACCCCTGACTGTATTATATGGTTTTTAATACTACTTATAATAGCACACCACGCAGTTTGTGTAAAGGAATTCTTGTTATTGCGGGAGGTTTCAAACTGACATATAATAAAAATAATGTTGATTCGTATCTGCCGGTTCAAAGCCTGCAGCGTGGAGAAAGGTACAGGTGTTTACATGATTGCATTACAGATTAAATCCGTGAAAAATTTTATGGCGAAATTTCTCGCCTCGGACACCTTCGATTTGTTTCTCTTAGAGGAGGCTTCCGTTACCACCGCCACCGTTTTTTCCATTGACGGACATCAGGTAAAGGAGTTTTACACTTCTGAGGAATGGGAGGATGCCTCTGTGCGCCCCTATGATTTGATTGAATGGGCAAAGATGCGGGATTTGGTGTTCTCCCTGATCAAGGGAAAGCATACTCCGGTAAATTTTAAATTCGTACTCCATGTAAAACCGGAACACGTTGCCTCCATTCTGGAAAAAGGAGACACTGCCGTGACCCCTGACCAGATCCGTGCTTTTGTACTGACGGTAAAGTATGACGGCAGCAGCCTGTCTCTGATTACCGCCACCGGTGCTCACAGCTTTTTGTTAGACAAAACGCCGGACAACCTGTGGGATCAGGCTATCCGGCGCTTTATGGATAAAACCGGACTGGAATTCGAGGAGGTTTAATAGTCCTCCCACTCCTCGTCCTCGTCTTCTTCATCCTCTTCTCCGCCACGGATTCGATGTACCAGATACCGAGTCAATCGCTGCAGTCCATGATAAATGGCACGGACAATGGCAAATACAAAGAACATGAACAGAAAGCCCAGGACACCATACTCCACATCCTCAAAGTCCATGACTCCGGTGCGGGTAATGCCCTGCCCGATTTCGATGGCAAAGGTAACGACCAGAACCAGGGTAAACACATAAATCCAGGCAATTACCAACACATGCTTTTTCGCCAGTGCCTTAAAGAAAGGATAAATCACAAGCACCATGGCGATGCCCAGTAGTCCAATCACAATAAAATGCAGTTCCTTGTCCGTGAAGCTCTGCTCGTAGGCATCGTTCCAGGTCATAATGGTGTTATGTACGCGGGCAATCCAGCCCACGATGGCATATAAAAATTCTTTCATAGTTTTCACTTCATCCTCGGTTTAAATACAAGGCTGGCCAGATAGGCAAATACCAGCGCTGCGGCACAGCCCACCGCGCCACTTTTAAAACCGCCCTGGAACAGTCCGATAAACCCCTTTTCCTGTACCGCCTCCTTGACGCCCTTCATCAGAATATTTCCATATCCCATAAGGGGAACACTGGCTCCGGCTCCTGCATAGTCCTGTAACGGCTCATACCAGCCAAAAAAGCTGATGACGCAGCCGGTTACCACTAACAGAACCATAATACGTCCCGGTAAAAGTTTCGTCTTTTCCATCAGGAGCTGTACAATGACACAAATCAGTCCGCCAACCCAAAATGCATTGAGATAATCCATTCTGTCCACACACCTTTCTTTTTTTTATAGTATGTGACAGAACTTTCCTGTTTATACGGCTTGTGCTGTCTTCTTTTTATCGGGTAACTGTGCCAGAATGATGGCGGAAAAGACAATCACACAGCCAAGGAGCTCCCGTCCGGAGAGTGCCTGTCCCAAAAGCAGCCAGCCTGCCAGCATGGAAATCACGGATTCCAGGCTTAA
>CAKRNW010000145.1 GCA_934371505.1 uncultured Lachnospiraceae bacterium | reverse complement strand
TAATGCTCCAAAAAATACTGCAATTCTTCCGGTGTTCCCAGCACATGTACCCTTTCCGGGGCAATATCGGAAATATAAATTTCTCCACCTTTGGAAAGGAGATAATCATATAAAGGGGCAACATATTTTTCCCCTTTTACCAGGTTTTTCTCCTCACTGTAATACTCATCATATAACTTTTTATATAAACCACAGGTTTTGAAATAGTAGGCTCCCAGTGTACAGTGGTCTGAAATTCTCTGTTTTTCCTTAATTTCTACCACACGCTCCTGCTCATCCAGACGCACAAAACTCCAATGGTCTCCTTCTGCCTTAAAGCAGGGGATAAATCCATCGCCTTTCAATTCCTCGCTGTTCATCTGACCCGGTTCCACATAAGTATCAATGTTGTAGATAAGCAGCGCATGCTCTTTATTCCAATACTTTTCTGCCAGAGTCGCTGTTGTCGCCTGCCCATCGGTGAGGTAGTCCAATAAAATCAGATGGTAATTGTCAATTTCCAGTTCCTGGCATTTCTCTTTGATAAAACCTTCCATATCAATGCCTTCCTCTTTCATGGCGATGAAAATATACTGGTTCACATCCTTTTTATAACCATCCAGGCTGATCATCGACCATTCAAACAAGGTCTTACCTTTTGCCTCTATCATATATTTGGGCACGGTATAGCCCGCTTTGCGAAAGCGGGAGCCTAACCCGCCCATGGTAATTACAACATCTATTTTATTCTTCATACCACTATTCTCCAATGCTCTGTCTGGACTGTTCACAGAGCTTTTCCAGTTCTTCCGGTGTATATTTCATGAATTCATCCGGGCGGATGGTTCTGTCATCCACATAAAAGCCTTTATGTCCCGGCCAGACCTTTCCATATACAATCTCATCATAGGGAATCTCCCACTTTTCCAGCCACGCTGTCAACACTGCTGCCGTATGTTTGTTGATCAGACCCAGATTTCCATTATAAGTATTCATATTACGGGAAGTATACAGGATGATTCTTGCACCGTTCTCTTTATAATAACGGAGTTTTTCGATGACATTGGGATAGGGCACCAAATCCTCGTATTTCTCGTCCTTCTTCTTTATCGGACAGAGTGTGCCGTCAATATCAAATACAAAAGAATAATCTTTATACATCTTTTTCTATCTCCTTCAAAATATTTTTCGCATTTAAAATAAATCCCACAACCTTATAAGGACTATCTATGTGCAACGGGAGCATTGACAAAAACAGTGATGCCTCGTATATCCGCACTGACAAATAATCGTATCCGTGTTCTTCCACCTTTCTCCGGAAGATAGCCACATACCGAGACTGTTCAAAGGGTATCTCCAATTTATAGTTGAGATTTTTATCCAGATATATCTCAAATAACTCATTATTTAAAAAATCGTAACGCCCACATACCGAATGGCTGAGTTTCGCGATATCGTAATAAGGGTTCGTCCACAGTTCTTCCTCCGTCAACGCCCCCTTGGGGTCTATAAATTTCAGCGTCTGCGTGGATTTATTATAAATCGTGTTGGAAAAACAGGGATCACCATGGCCGATTACACTCACATGGGGATACTTTACTCTTGTCTCTATTCTCGCCTTTAATGCAAAATATTTTTCTACCAGAGTGTCGATGTCTGCCCCTTCTGTCATTTCCAACATTCTTTCTATCTTTCTGTACTCTGGCAGTTTTTTCAGCATCTCCACCCTTTTACGGATTTTATTGGCATATAAATCATCCGCAATGCTGGCATATTCTTCCTCCGTACATGCTCTGGAATGACGGCTATTAAAAAAGAAAAAGTATTTATCCAATACTTGTTCAAATTCTTCCTCGTCCATAAAGCCATGCACCCATTTTACGGAAAGATCGGTCATATGTAACCGCTCCATGGTATAGCTTGCACTGTTCTCTGTTTCCTGATAGTGGAAGGGCGCCACAAACCAAAACTTCATATCGTCAGGCAGAAGCTGGTAAAAGGTGTACTCTGCCTTGATTTTCCGCTTGTCAGAAGATGTTTTGACCAGGGTGTAATCATCGCCCTTTAAAGAATTAAAGTACCGTGATTCAAAGTTTCCTGCCACACACTGAATAAAATTGCCCACAATGCTGACATCTGTCAGCCCCTCTATAGCAAAGGAATCTCCCAGTTCTCTGGCTGCATCCCAGGCTTTTGCTCCCCCTGTAACACTCTTACAGAAAGTGTGATAGGAATCCAGGTCAGGGAACATCACTGCCGCTATTTTCTTTCCGCTTACCGCCCTATAAGGGGTCTTGATATATTCTATCTTTCGAAAAGACAGGCTTGCCTTTTCAAAGTCAGAAAAAATATAATTGGAAAAGCAATGGATAACCCTTGTATCATCTTCTGCGTAATTTTGAAGTTCCTTCTCTATCTGGGCATATTCATAAGGTGAATGAACCTTTTTCCAAATCAACTGTGGATATATGTTCCGGATGTTTTCTGCATAGTAATCTTCCAGTTTTCTTTTCTTCACCACTACATCCGCAAAGCCACGTTCTCCGATGATATCCGCAATAACTTCGCTTTTCTTTCCCGTATCGTCATATATCACTATTATGTTCATTCTGAATCCTCTTTTCGCCGGAACCTATCAGTTTTATGAGTACATAAGCAAGCAGCAAGCACCAGACACTTAAATAAACAAACTTCATCATTTGCTCTGTGGGATGACCGCTGAGGGCTGATGTTAGATAATCAGATACCAATACGCCGACATTTCCATAACTCTCCAATTTGCCAAACAAAATCACACTTCCAATTTCCACGCACCATGCAATCAGTGAGAGAATATAGAGCATGATTCCCCGTCCCCTGACCGTGCCTTTCAATTCAAAATACAAGCCATTCAAGGATTCCAGCACCTTCAATACAGTCATGTTTCCCTTCGTGGCAGTGAGGTGCAGAATATATCTGTTCCAAAATAAATACATTTCCGGAAATAGCAGATACAGCGCCAGGATAACCAGCATAAAAGCCATCAGTGCAATAAAAAACAAGGATAACTTTTCACTTCCTACCAGCCACATCCCTGCAAATACGGTAACCAGTGCCAAGGTGTCCATAAAACGATCCAGAAGAATGATGACAATGCCCTTTAGATAGTTCCCTATTTCGTGTCCATAGCAGTACATCCTGAAAAGTTCTCCTGCTTTTAAGGGCAGAATGACGCTGATTGGTGTCACCTTACAATATATTTTAATGTGCTCCGAGAATTTAATTCCTGTATCAAACAGGGCAAAATAAAGCCGCACTGCCTTGATTCCATGAACCAGTATCACCGTACCTAATAACAACAATATTCCCAGCAGCGAATTTCCTTTAAAGAAAGAATATCCTTCCCAGTAGTGAAGGAAAAACCAGATGATTCCTAAACTTAATACCAGGATATTCATGCAATTATAGATTATTTTACTTTTTTCCCTCATATCCCGCTATTCCATGTTCGTGTAGATTCTCTGCGCCGTATAGTCCTTTACAATTTTGTCCCGGTGTTCTCCGTCCACAAATTTCTTTTTATTTACAATATAGCTGCCTAAGATTTTCAGAACCGTGATTGCCTGGTTTACCATTTTTACATTGGATACCTGGTCATCCTCTCTCCAGATAATAGGGAAAAACTGATCATGATGCTGATAGTAAGAGGAGCCTAAAATCATGCAGTAGTTGAACATGAGATTATCTTTGTAGCGGAAGTAAAAATGATTTTTCAGGATTTCCACCTTATACATGTTCAGCCCGGAACCCAGGTCATATATTTTGCGCCCACAGCCTATGGAGAACAGCATATCATACACCCGGTTTCCAAAGGTTCTAAACTTGGAATAGCCCTCCAGCTTTGCTCCCTTCATAAAACGGGCACCTAGAAAGCAATCATACTGATAAGCCTTTCCATTCTGCAAATACGGAACAATGTTGGAAATATCGCCCTGATCGTCTCCGTGCAGCGTAATCACATAGTCAAAATTATTTTCGATTGCATATTGAAAGGCAACCTTATGGGAGCCACCCAGTCCGTAGTTATCATCATTCCGTAACAGGGATACCTTAATTGGCATTTTATGACTGTCTAAATAGTCCATCACTGCCTTTTCTCCATGATCCGTACTTCTATTGTTGATAACCACCACTTCATCCAGTAACTGACATACCTTATCTGTCAACTGTCCCAATACCCGTGTAATCTGTTTCTCACAGTTATACATGGGAATAAATAACAACGTTCTTGTTTTCATT
>CAKRNW010000144.1 GCA_934371505.1 uncultured Lachnospiraceae bacterium | reverse complement strand
TGCTGCAACGTGACAAAGGGCATTTTCTATTACACCACCTACGAAAATCACCAGGTCAACGCGGTGGATTTAAACCGCGAGAACCTGGTGAGTGAACAGTTAATCTGCTATCCTCTGTTAGACAAAGAACAGATTTTCAGGCAGAACTAGACCGTCTTTCGTTTTCGTCTTTCGTTTTCGTTTTTCCGATTCAGGATCTGCATGAACTCCTCGCCGGTTTACCAGATCCTGTTCATCGAAGGTGGTAGTGGAATAAAACCGAGGGTCTTCCTTGTTTTGTTATTCCGTCTTCTCAAAATGCTGATAATCTTTTCTTGTATCCCAGTCCCCGCCCCAGGTAAATCCATGGGCAGTGAACAGTTTCCACGCCAAATCCTCATGGTCGATTTTGTAGGGAAAATCCCCGCTTCGATCCCCATATTCTACAGCCTCTGCAGGTTCACAGTGAAACTTCCCATCCTTTGAGGTGTACACATAAGGATTGTAAAAGGGATTTAAGTCAATGGCCTTTCCATAGCTGTGATTGGACAGCCTGGAAGTGCCGCTGATGGTCCGATAGTTAAAAGCAGAGGTGTTATTGGCTGTCATGGATTTCTCATCGTCTCCGCCGTAATCATCCACCAGTTCCATCCGCTCGATGGGATACTGTGCCTGATACAGCTCATAGAAAATTTCCAATATGTCCTCTTCAATCTCCCGGTTCACGATCAGTTCTCCCACGTGGGCTGCTCCGTCAAAGCCATAGTACAATACCCTCACATAACGCAGATCTTCCAACAGGATGTTATCATTTTCCTGATAGGAGCAGCCATTGATGCGTTGGAAAATTTCATCTTCCGGCAGAATTTCACGGACATAGAAAAGCTGTGGCAGCTCTGTATCTGACAGTTCTGTCACATTTACTGTCGTCCCTGCCAGACATTCCTTTATCTCAGCCATTGTATTTTGTGACATATCTGTCGTTTGTGTTTCTTCCTGATTCAGGGTTTCCTCCTGCAGGTTTTCCCATCCGACCCCCTCTTCCTCGATTGCCTCCTCTGTGGTCTCTTTACTTTCATATGTAGCTGAAGGCAGTCCGCATCCGGTCAGCAGCCCCACTGCCAGAAATATCTGCGCCAGAAACCATTTCTTTTTCATGCTCTCTTTCCCAAAAAAACAGGGCATCTACCTTTCGTAGATGCCTTATTCTGTTAAACCATTTCTTTCATTTTATTACTTATTTTACTTCTTATTTCTTTTACTTCTTATTTCCTCAAATTGTTCCATGTCCGTAAAGCCTTGTATCCTCATCATGATCCCAATTCTGCGCTAAGAACACACGGAAGAATTTCTATTATTTACTGACAGGATTATACCAAATTCTCTCATTCATAACAAGTTAAACAATTCTAAAAATAATGCCTAACCAATAAAAAAAGCCTAAACACCAGCTGGTGAAAATACCGTATAAGATGACCGGTCCCGCAATGGTGAAAATTTTTACCCCGATACCGAAAACCTGTCCCTCTTTCTGGAATTCTATGGCCGGAGCACATACCGAGTTGGCAAATCCGGTGATGGGTACAAGGGCACCTGCCCCTGCAAATGTTCCCAGCTTCTGGTAGAGATTGAGGCCTGTAAAAAGTGCGCTGAGAAAGACAAGAATGATGGAACACCAGGCAGCTGCTGTCTCATCATCCAGTCCAAACTGTCCGGCAGCCACATTCAATATCATCTGTCCCAAGACACAGATCAGTCCTCCCACCACAAATGCCTTGCACATCTGCCACCAGATATTCCGCATGGGGGTCACTTCTTTTACATACTGCTGATATTGTTGTTTCTTCTGTTCCTCAGCTGCTTTGGAACCTTCCTGATTTTGTTGCATAGGATCATCCTTTCTAACTTTAAAATCGTTTACAAAATAGATTCATAAATGCGATACCCGAAATAAAAAAGAGAACCGGCAAGTTTGCCAAAAGCCAGTGCCGTCACCATGATCCCCAGTCCGTGACGGAATCCCAGGCGTCTGGTCATAATGGGAATCGAGTCCAGCATTTCCGCAATGGCAATTGCCAGACATCCCACAAAAATCCCGGCAAACAGTCCGTAAAGCACCAGCACCACCCAGATCACCGTCCCAAGTACATCATACCAGAATCCAGAATGGCTCACTGCCCAGGCTCCCACCTGCACGAAGGGTTCAAACACGGAGAGAATACAGCCGGTGATTGTTCCCAGCACTACCATATTTTCATAAAGCCAGATATGTTTTGCTGTCTGGGTCTTTCCGGCAAAGCGCGGAATCAGCCCCACTGCCAGCAGTACGGAAAACACGCCGCCGCTTACCAGAATTCCGGCATCAAGCGCAAGGATTCCCACCAGAATCCTACTAATCCACATCAATGGTTTTGCCCTCCCTGTTTGCAGTATCAATCAGCGTATTTTCCACGGTATCCTCATAGTCAAACATTTCTGCCTCGATAGGGGTGGGATCTTTGGTCAGTCTGCGGCCGCCGATATGATTAAAAAACACCACAATACCCACACACAATCCAATGGAATAGGCAATCTCCAATTCGGTAAATCCACTGGTCTCCCGGCCGGTAAATACGGTATAGACACGGGAGAACAGTTCCGACAGGCCGATATCGTTGTGATAGGCCATGATGGTAAAGGCTGCACCAAAAAAGCTGATCATCGCCACCACCACAATCTTGCAGATAACCCAGGCTCCTTTTTTCCGTGCCACCTTCACCCGCTCCAGCACAAATTCCGCTTCCCCTACAGTCTGCACCTCCGCCGCCGGATATAACTTCTGTATCTCCTCAATGATCTTCATGACACTGACTACACACCGGCTGTCACTGCCCTCCCGGAACCGGTAGACCCGTATCGCTTTGATTTTTGCCAGTGCTGTCTTATCCGTGGAGAATACCTTTCCCACATCTTCTAAGAACACTTCTTCCTTTTCTGTCTGTGTTTTCTTTTCCAGCTTGAGATACACCGTAAGAGAAGCCATAACAGCTGCTGCCTCCTTTTCCCAAAAGTTTTACTGTTATTATGACTTCTTTTTCCAATTCTATTCACATTGCTCACATTCTGACCGCATCTGCAGCAAAACCCGTTTTTCCATCCGGCTGACCTGTACCTGACTGATGCCAAAGAGCCTGGCTACCTCCATCTGGGTTTTATTGTCAAAATACCGCAGATGAATCAGCTGCCGCTCCTGCCTGCTCAGACTTTCCAGCAGCTGCTTTAACAAAAGATGATCCAGTACCGCCGTCTTTTCATCGTCCCGTCCCAGAGTCGTACTCAGTTGGTCAATGAGATAAATTTCTCCGTTTCCGGAACCAAGATCCTGCTGATAGACAGAACGGTAGATGGATTCCACCGGGCAGCCCGCCTCCATGGCGGTAACGATTTCCTCACTGCTTAAGCCGGTCTCCGCCCCAATTTCCTGTAAGGTGGGGTCACGCCCCAGTGCCCCCTCCAGCTTTTCTCTGGCCTGATGGATCCGATAGGCCTGCTCCTTTAATGTCCGGCTGACCTTGAGCATCCCGTCATCCCGGAGAAACCGACGCATTTCTCCCTGAATCATGGGCACCGCATAGGTGCTGAATCTCACATCATAGGAGACATCGAACTTGTCGATGGCTTTTATCAAACCAATACAGCCAATTTGAAACAGATCCTCCGGATCATAACCGCGTCCCAGAAATCGCTTGACGATGTGTCGGACCAGTCCGATATTTTCCTCGATCAGTGCTTCTCTCGCCTCTTTATCTCCGTTCTGTGCCGCCGCGATCCGTGTACTCAGTTCTGTTTCCTTTTGCTCCATGGATTATTCCTCATCCTTCACCCATGGCGCTATGCCGCATTTCTTCTTCATCCGCACTGTTGTCCCTCTGCCGGGCACGGACTGTACCTCCAGATCATCCATAAAGGCCTCCATAAAGGCAAATCCCATACCCGAGCGCTCCAGCTCCGGCTTGGTGGTAAAAAGCGGCTGCATTGCCTGTTCCAGATCTGTAATCCCCACTCCGTAGTCCGTCACCGACACATTCAATACATCCCCCTGAAGCGTACATTCCATACAGACCTTCCCCGGTTCTCCCTCGTATCCGTGGATGATGGCGTTGGTCACCGCCTCCGACACGGCGGTTTTCACATCGGAAATTTCCTCCAGCGTAGGGTCAAGTTCCGCCACAAATGCCGCAGCCGCCATTCTGGCAAGCCCCTCATTTGCCGACACGGCATCAAACTCCAGCCGCATGGAATTC
>CAKRNW010000143.1 GCA_934371505.1 uncultured Lachnospiraceae bacterium | reverse complement strand
AACGGCGAATTGGATCATGATAGTTGCGAAGCAACGGTAAGCACCGAAGGTGCGAATCATGATATAATACAACATATTGTAATAAGATAAGAATGTAAAATCCCATGCAATTGCGCAGGAGGTAACCTTGGTGAGCGAAATCTGGAATTTTTTTGAAAATATGAATGAATATGTTTACGTGTCAGACGCAGATACATATGAACTGATCTATATGAATAAAAAGATGCGCGACACTTATGGATGTTCTTCCCATGAAGACTATCAGGGAAAAACCTGTTATCGGATGCTGCAGAATAATTCAGTCCCCTGCGCTATTTGTAATAACCAGAGACTGAAACCGGGGCAATTTATAGAATGGAAACATTACAATCCATTGATTAATAAGTACATTATGATCAAGGATACCGTTCAGGAGGAAAATGGAAGACGATACCGGATCGAGATCGCTATCGATATCAGTGCGGAAAAATTCCAGAGTATTGGCAATAGTTATGAAAATCTGGAAGCATTAATAAATGAGGGATTAAGGGTTGCCCTTCAGACCGCTTCACCGGATGAGGCTTTAAATGTAGTACTGGAATATATAGGAAATGCCTTGAATGGACAGCGCACCTATGTTTTTGAAAAAAATGCCAGTGGGGGCGATGATAATACCTATGAATGGATTTCTGCAGGAGTGACACCGGAAAAGGACAATTTACAGAACCTTCCCCCGGAGGTATGTGCCGGGTGGTATCAGCGGTTCAATGAAAAGGAAACGGTTACGATTGAGAATCTGGAGGACTTCAAAGAGCGGGATCCTCTTCTTTATGAAGTGCTTGAAAGGCAAAATATCCATTCTCTGGTGGTGGTTCCTCTTTATAGCGAAGGAAAAGTGATCGGTTTTTACGGAGTGGATAATCCACCGAGGCAGTCCATTGAGTACGCAGCAAATATGCTCCAGATTATGGGTCACTTTATTGTGTCCTGCATCAAGCGGCGGAATGTGGTGAGAGAGCTGCAGCGAATGTCCTACTGCGATCAACTCACCGGTCTTGGCAACCGGCATGCCATGAATGAATACATGAAACAGGTAGATATGCAGGAAGAGGTAGGTGTAGTGTACTGTGATATCACCGGTTTGAAAAAGGTAAATGATGAGGAAGGCCACATGGCTGGTGACCAGCTGATTCACTCAGCGGCACAATGTGTAAAAAGAGCATTTGATGGATATGGAATCTTTCGTATCGGCGGTGATGAACTGCTGGTGCTGGGAGCTGGTATGGAAGAAGAAAGATTCTGTAATGCAGTGGCATTGTTGAAAGAAGAACTGCGGAAGAAGGATCTGGCTATGGCAATCGGAACGGTATGGGAGAAAGATAGCCATAACCAGACCAAGAAATTGCTGGCAAAGGCAGAAAGCAGAATGTATGCAGATAAGCGGGCCTATTACAGCGCCTTGGGAATTGACCGCAGAAAATAAAAAAAGCACACGGGGCTGCCCCCTTATTTATAATGGAATCAATAATGACGAAAGGAGAATATTTCATGGGTAAAAGTATGATTGGTGTACCGCTCCCCGGATTTGCTAAAGAATGCAGAAGTGTTGCGGCAGAGGGTGCGGTTTTATTAAAAAACGAAGAAAAAGTGTTACCGCTTAAGGGTGGAGAGAAAATTTCCATTTTTGGACGAAGTCAGATTGAATACTATCGAAGCGGAACCGGTTCAGGTGGTGCCGTGAATGTAGAATATGTGAGCAATATCCTGGATGCGCTGAAGGCAAACGATGCCGTGGAGGTAAATGCAGATCTTGAAGATGCTTACCGGGAATGGCTGAAGGATCATCCCTTTGACAACGGTGGCGGCGGCTGGGCTGCAGAACCCTGGAACCAGAAGGAAATGCCCATCAGTCCTGCTTTGGCAGAAGAAGCGGCAGCAAAATCCGGCAAGGCACTTTTCATCATTGGACGTACCGCCGGTGAGGATAAAGATAATGTGGATGCCCAGGGCGGTTATCGTCTCACCGATGAGGAGATGGAAAATCTCCGTGCCGTGTGTGGTGCTTTCAAGCAGGTCATTGTGCTGTTAAATGTGGCAAATATCATTGATATGAGCTGGATGAAGGACGAGGCGGTAGCTCCCAGTTTAAAGGCAGTGGTTTATATCTGGCAGGGAGGCATGGAGGGCGGCAACGCGGTAGCGGATGTGCTCACCGGAAAAGTTCCCGTCAGTGGTAAGCTGGCAGATACCATTGCTTATGAACTGGAAGATTATCCTTCCACCGCGAATTTCGGCGGCGATGATTTTAATCTTTATGAAGAAGACATTTATGTGGGATATCGTTATTTTGAAACCTTTGCACCGGAGAAGGTACTGTATCCCTTTGGTTTCGGTCTTTCCTACACCACTTTCACCATGGATGTGAAAAAAGTGGAAAGCAGTGCCGATGCCGTCAATTTCCAGGTGGCCGTGACCAACACCGGAGACTGTGATGGCAAGGAAGTGGTACAGATTTATTTGAGTGCGCCCCAGGGAAAATTAGGCAGACCTGCGAAGGAGCTGATTGCTTTTGCAAAGACCGGACTGTTACATGCCGGTGAGACAGAGCTGGTGGAGCTGACTGTTCCTGTAGCAAGACTGGCAGCCTACGATGATGGCGGCGTGACCGGAGAGAAATCCTGCTATGTATTAGAGCAGGGCACTTATGTTTTCTGTGTGGGAAACAGCGTCCGGGATGCCAAAGCCGTGCCGGTAGATGGCAAAGCCGGATACGAAGTGGAGAGCCTCACGGTGGTAGAGCGTCTGGAGGAGGCGATGGCACCCACCGCGGATTTCCAGCGTATGAAACCGGGCAAGGCAGAGACAAGAGAAGATGGCAGTGTGGTTTATGAACTGACTTATGAGAAGGTTCCCACCAGAACCATTGATCTGGCAAAGAGAATTCAGGATCATAAGCCCAAAGCCATTCCACAGACTGGGAACCAGGGCATTGTATTAAGGGATGTGGCAGAGGGTAAAGCCACCCTGGAGCAGTTTGTGGCACAGCTTTCCGACCAGGAACTGGCAACACTGGTACGTGGTGAGGGCATGAGCAGTCCAAAGGTAACACCGGGAACCGCTTCTGCATTCGGTGGACTGGGAGACAGCCTGTACGATTATGGCATCCCTGTGGGATGTGCTGCAGATGGTCCCTCTGGAATCCGTATGGAAAGCGGCTTAAAGGCAACCCAGATTCCCATTGGAACCCTGCTTGCCTGCACCTGGGATATTCCTGCGGTAGAGGCACTGTATGTAATGGAAGGAAAGGAATTGCTGGGCAACGAGATTGACACCTTGCTTGGCCCCGGTATGAACATCCATAGAAATCCTTTAAATGGAAGAAACTTTGAGTATTTTTCCGAGGACCCTTATGTGACCGGCTCCATGGCAAGTGCCCAGACCCGTGGAATCAAAAAAGGCGGTTCCGCTGGCACCATCAAGCATTTTGCGGTTAACAGCCAGGAGAAACGCCGTTTCCAGGCAGACTCCGTGGTGTCCGAGAGAGCACTCCGTGAGATTTACTTAAAAGGCTTTGAGATGGCAGTGAAAGAGGGGGAGGCAAGATCCATCATGACCTCCTATAACCGCATCAATGGTTATCACGCAGCCTCCAATTATGATATGCTTACCACTATCCTCCGTGGAGAGTGGGGCTATCAGGGAATGGTGATGACCGACTGGTGGGCTTGCATGAATGATCCTGTAGAAAAAGGCGTGGGAACCAGACAGAATACCGCAGCCATGATCCGTTCTCAGAATGATGTTTACATGGTTGTGAACAACAATGGCGGGGAGATTAACTCTCTGGGAGACAATACCATCGAAGGACTGGAAAAAGGATTGGTTACCGTTGGTGAATTACAGCGTGCAGCCATGAATATCTGTAATTTCCTGATGCATGCGCCTGTATTCTCCAGGCCGCCCAAGGATCGTAACGCTATCGAGAAGTTCCAGGCAACAGGTGAGATTTCTGCCAATGCCCAGGATGTGACCAAAGAGCCCAGACTGGCAGTGGTAGAGCAGAAGAAACTCCATATCCAGGTCAGCGAGGCTGGTGTTTACGGAATTTTTGTAAAGATCATGTCTGAGGAGAGCAATCTGGCGCAGAGCACCACCAACATTTTATTGAATGGTCAGATGGCAGCTACGGTGCAGATGGTAGGCAGTGATGGAAACTGGCTCACCCAGAAACTGGTTCGGGTAGAACTGGAGCAGGGCAGTTACGAGCTGACCTTTGACTATGTCAAACCCGG
>CAKRNW010000142.1 GCA_934371505.1 uncultured Lachnospiraceae bacterium | reverse complement strand
AGAGGAGGAGAACGATGCAGAAAAAGAGAGTGATTGACCTGTCCGGCTGGAACGCAGTCACAAGCTATCCAGCGGTTAAGGCTGCAGGAGTGGATGATGCAATCTTGAAAGTAATTGGTAAGACATTATCTGCAGACAAGCGTTTCAAGGAGCATTACTACGGATGCACCCGTGCCGGAATCAAGGTAATTGGTGGATATACTTATTGCTACGCCAACACCACAGCGAAAGCCAAAACCGCGGCAGCGGCATTTGTCCGTGTGGGTAAGGGTATGGTGGACAAGCTGTGGCTTGACCTTGAGGATAAGGTGATGATGGGGTTGGGATCCCGGATTGTCGACATCATCAAGATTTACCAGACAGCGGCACAGGCTGCCGGAATGGGGTTCGGAATCTACACCGGTACCTCCTTCTATACATCCTATCTCAAGCCCTACATCAAACAGCTTGCAGGTATTGAGTTCTGGTTTGCACGCTATCCCAAAACCAAAACATACGGCGTCCTTGAGACAGCACCCGGAGAACCTGGCAAATATCTCCCCGCCGGAGTGCCTATTGCCGGCTGGCAGTTCACATCCTGTGGACAGGTTCCCGGCATCAATGGCAGGGTGGATCTGTCTGATTGGTACTACACAGAGTCCCAGACCTCTACCGCTGACATCCCCGTAGACAAGTGTCCGTATAAAGAACCAACCATCACCATCAAGCTAGGCAGCACTGGCGAGGGTGCAAATTGGGTATTGTGGTATCTCTGGAGATTTGGTATGATGTTGGACGCAAACGGCAAGCCGGACGGTGCGCGAATCAATGGCTACATCGGACAGGCAGACGAGACGGCCATCAAACAGGCACAGACGGTGTTGGGACTGAAAGCCGATGGAAAAGTGGGTCCCGCAACACGGGCGGCGTTCAAAAAAGTGCTTTAATTTGTCGATTTTAATTGGTATCGGTTAGTAACAAATTAGCAACAAATTCTCGCAAATGCCGTAAATACGGGCATCTGGAAAAATAAAATTTAAAGAAAAATTAAGAGTCTAAGCCTGGTAATTCCTGGTTTGGGGTAGAAATGCCGGAAATTATTCGCTATAATAAAAAAAGTGCGACCAAAGAAAAAAGAGGAGTATTACGAATGATTTTAGGAAAGAAATTTACGAAAACCCTGACGGCAGTGGTACTGGCAGCGGTAATGGCATTTACCCCGGCTTCCACTGCAGAAGCAGCTGTGAATGCGGGAAGTGCCATTGGCATGGGTATTGATGTGTCCAAATGGCAGGGTGCAGTGAACTGGGCACAGGTTGCAGCATCCGGTGTCAGCTTTGCCTTTATGAAGGTGGGCAGCACCTATAGCGGCATCGACCCTTATTTTGACTATAATATGAAAGCGGCACAGATGTGCGGCATCCGCACCGGTGTTTATATTTATTCCTATGCAACCACACCTGAGGAGGCGGCAGCAGAAGCAGCCTTTGTGCTGTCTGTGTTGCAGAATTACAGCGTTAATTTCCCAGTGGCTTTTGATATTGAGGATAAGGTACATAAGAGCCTGACGACTGCACAGCAGCAACAGATTGTAGCGACATTCTGTTCCATGATGGATGCGGCAGGTTACTACCCCATGGTATATGCCGGTAAGAACTGGTATTTAAACCGCCTGGGAGATGTACCCTATGACAAATGGGTGGCACAGTATAGTACACAGTGTGATTATCCGGGAGCAATCTGCATATGGCAGGCATCCCAGACCGGCGCCATCCCCGGTGTAGCCGGCAATGTGGATATCGATTACCTTTACAAAAATTATTTCCAGGAGATTGTGCCCGAGGGCTTCGTCAATCACTATAACTTTATCCGATACTACCAGAACTGGAAGATGCAGACCGGCTGGATCAATGTGGGTGGACTCCGCTATCACATGGATGCCCTGGGGCACATGCAGTTTGGATGGTTCAGCGATGAGACCGGAAACTATTATCTGGAAAATGACGGACATGCTCTTGTGGGTCAAAACAAAGTCGGTGGCGTGGATTTCTACTTTGACGAGTTGGGCAGACTTACCACCGGATGGGTAACTCTGGGTGGTTACAACTTCTACTATGACCCGACCACAGGCGCAATGGTAAGGGGCTGGCTTCCTACACCGGGCGGCACCTTCTTCTTTGATCTGACCACAGGCGCCATGAGTATCGGTGCAGTCGAGTTTGGCGGTAACAGCTATTTCTTCAATGCAAGTGGTCTGATGCAGACCGGCTGGGTTGATGTGAACGGACAGTCCTTCTACTATGATCCCACCACCGGAGCCATGGTCAAAGGCTGGGTAACCACAGAGAAGGATGGCATTTATTATACCGATTTGAAACTGGGTAACAAACTGACCGGCTTACAGGTCATCGGTGATAATACCTACTACTTCGATGCGGCAGGCAGACTCCAGACCGGACTGATGGATATCGGCGGAGTGAAGTTCTTCTTCGATCCGGCAGCAGGCGGAGCAATGGTGAAGAACACCTTCGGAACCAACGGAATCGGCGTGGCTTACTTTGCAGAGGATGGACACATGGCGACCGGACTGACCACCATCGCCGGGGCTCAGTATCTCTTTGATGCGGCGGGAACCTTACAGGTCAATACCTATTTTCCCACCGACAACGGAACCATTGTGACCGATGAAACCGGAAAAGTAATCTTCTTTGGATAAAAGATAAGAACAAGTATATGAGGGAAAGGCGATTATCATTATGAAAAAAGCAGCAAAAAAAATTCTTTCCTTAGTATTGAGCGCCGTGCTGGTGGCAGGTGTATTTGCCCCCAGTATGGCAAAAGCCGATACTCTGGACGATGCAGGAGAAACCACGGTCATTGACGGCGTGGAGTATGTGCGCAGTGTCTACACCAACGAGTGGGTGACCAAGGAGCAGGCAGGTATCCGTCCCATTGCCATTATGATGCCTACCGACAAAAGAGCACAGCCTTCTTTTGGCATCAGTAATGCCAAGGTTTTATATGAGATTATGGAGGAGGGAGAAATCTCCCGTCAGATGGCAGTCATTGATAACTGGGTAGGACTTCCAAAAATCGGAAATATCCGTAGCTGCCGTCTGTATTACATACCAGAGGCAACGGAGTGGGATCCCATTCTGATTCACTTCGGCGGCGTGTTTTATATGATGTACCGTATCACCGCACCGGATATTAACAACCTGTCCGGTACCAAGGAGTACGGAACTGGTGGCAGCGCACCGGGTTCCGGTTATTTCTTCCGCACTGCAGACCGCAAGGCACCTCATAATGCCTATATCAGCTCTGAGGGTATTATCAAAGCTTCCGCAGAACTGGGCTACAGTCTGGCAATCCGCCCGGAATATTACAATGCCAAGCATTTCCAGTTTGCCCAGGGTGTGAATACCCTGGAGCAGTACGGGGCAGCAGCGATTACAGCAAATTCTGTTGACCTGTCCAAGATTTTTACCTATACCAAGAGTGCATTTACCTACAATGCACAGGAGGGTGTTTACTATAAAACCATCCACGGTGCGGCACAGGTGGACGGCTTAAACGGACAGCAGTTAAAATTTGCCAACATCATTATCCAGAATACCCAGTGGGCAGCTTTAAACGGAACCAAGTATCTGACCTTCTTGAACTGTGATAACACCATGGACGGCTATTACATCACCAAGGGTAAAGCCATCCACATCACCTGGGCAAAGAATTCCGACTATGAGGTAACCCATTACTATGACGATTTCGGCAATGAAATCCAGATGAACGAGGGTAAAACCTACATTGCAGTGGCACAGTCAGGACGTTCTCCCATTATTAAATAGCGGCGGTTCTGCGAATCGGGGTGCTGAGTAGTTACAACAAATGCAAGTCAGGGGTTGCATTTCCCCAAAAGAAGTGCTAAAATGCAAACAGTTAAATACAGAAAAATCGTTGAGCAAAAAGAGTAACGTATGTGTGACATTCCAGAGAGCTGATGGTGGTGGGATTCAGTATGAAGTGCATGCGCGAATGGGTTTGTGAGATGCAGGGTGAACATTTTGGTTAGTAGCCTTCGCCGTAATCTCTACGTTACAGAGAGCGGATATGTTAGTATCCAGCATGAGTCAATTTGAATTGGTGGCGGTTATTTCCGATTGGAGGTAACCGCCTTTTTGTTTTCTTAAAAGATTCCAGACAGGAACCAGAGCCAGGACGAATTGAGAAAAAGGGTGGCACCGCGTAGAATACGCCCCTTATCGAGATGGAAGAAATCTTGATAAGGGGCGTTTTTTT
>CAKRNW010000141.1 GCA_934371505.1 uncultured Lachnospiraceae bacterium | reverse complement strand
TTTGTTCGGAGACAGTACAACAGATGAATAAATGACAAACCATTGAACCGCTTGTAGAAATACAGGCGGTTTTTTCACTTTATAGGAAAGTTCTACCTTTGGGATTGCTAGATATGAAAAGTGCCCGCAAGTTAGCGGGCACAACAAATAAACGATAGGTTTTAGAAGATATAGAAGCCTTTAGCACCAGGGAAGTCTTCACCAAACTCATCGTCTTCATTTAAGAAGTAATCCATATCAAGCAAATCATCCTCACTCATGTGACGGATGTCATCAGCAGTCATGCCTTCAGGTGGATTTTGTATGTACTTGTTTCTGATTTCATCTGAATGTTGCGACATAGTATTTCCTCCGTTTTTTTACATTCTATCACAGAGGAAGAGGTGATGTATATATTTACAGGCGGTAGAAAATCCATACTGCTTTTGCATCGGCGGGATCGGTGTAAAAATTGAATTTGCGGAAAGCGGGACGTCCTTGCAGGACACGCTGACGGACTTCCTGCTCCGGCAAAAAAGCGGGCAGTACATCGGCGCATTTGCTCCTTATGGATATGTAAAGTACCCAAAGGACAAGCACCAGTTGATCATCGACCCCCGATGCCGCTGAAATCGTCAAACTGATTTTCTCTTTGTTTCTAAAAGGGACATCGAAACGAGCCATCGCTTTGTATCTGAATGAACACGGCGTACCCAGCCCCTCGGCTTATAAACTGCAAAAGGGCATACCTGTTTCAACAAGAGGATATGACGATCCCATGTGGGGAGCCCGCATGATCCACTCCATTCTTACGAACCCCACCTATACCGGGGATTTGGCGCAGGGCCGCAGTCGGGTAAAAAGCTATAAGGTACACGAGGTTGAAAGCGTCCCCCGTGAAGAATGGGTGGAAGTAGCTGGTACGCATGAGTCAATCATTGATTATGAAACCTTTGATGAGGTACAGGCTCTTTTACAGCGTGATACCCGTACTTCTCCAAAAGGCCGGAAAGTCCACCTGTTCAGCGGTTTTCTGAAATGTGCTGACTGTGGGCGGGCAATTACCCGGAGCGTAGGCAACAACAATAATGTGTACTATGCCTGCTCCACCTACAAGAACCGCTCCCGGACAGCCTACACAATGCACTCAATCAAGCATAACCGTCTGGAGGCCGCTGTCCTCTTTGCAGTACAACAGCAAATCCATCTGGCTGTTTCATACTCGGAAATGATTGCCCGTATTAACACCGCCCCGGTCAAAAAGAGCCAGTCCATCCGCTTGGAAGAACTGATTGCTGCGAAAGAGTGGGAACTGGCAAAAATCAGCCGCTACAAGCAGTCCCTTTATCAAGACTGGAAAGACGGGGAAATTACCCAGCAGGACTACCGGGATATGAAAGCCGATTATGAACGACAAACCATCGCTCTTACGGATGTGCTGGCCCGGCTGAACGCTGAACGGGCGGAACTGACAAACGGTGTAAAGAGTGAGCATCCCGCATTGGTGGCCTTTACAAAACATCAAAATATCTACCAGCTTTCCCGGGAACTTCTCGTTGAGCTGATCGACCATATCAAAGTTTATGAGAATGGAAACATTAGTGTGAGATTTAAGTTTGCGGATGAATTTAGACGCATAGCAGAATACATTGAAATCAATACCACAAAACCCGCAGTGGCGGGCTAACCCCCGCTACACACCCCTTTGACAGTGTGTTTTCCTAATAGGAGTTAATCATATGGTATACCACGTTAAAAATCAATAGTTAATATGAGTGATTTTGCGTTACAAACCGGGAGTCTTGGGTTACAAATGGGATTTTCAGGTTACTATTTACCAGATGGAGTTCCCAACAAAAAAGTAAGGATAATATCGTATTGCTTTTGTGCGTACAAATAGGTATAATGTATTCAGACATGGAAACACGAAAAGTATGAAAGGAGTGTTATATTATGGCAGCAAAATCAGCAAATTTGTACGCAAGAATAGAGCCGGATGTTAAAGAACAGGCTGAGAGTATTTTATCTACACTTGGAATTCCGGCATCCAATGCAATAAATATGTTTTATAAACAGATTATTTTGAACAGAGGACTTCCGTTTGAAGTGAAAATTCCAACATCGAAACCGCTCAATGTGGCAAACTTATCAGTAAATGAATTAAATGCTGAGTTGGAGAAAGGATATGCGGATATGGCTTCTGGAAAGACAAAGCCGGCAAGACAGGCTTTTGAAGATATTCGTAAAGACTATGGCATATGATAATGAACTGATTATTACGGAACAGGCAGATGCGGACTTGCGGGGAATTTATGAGTACATTGCATTTGAATTGCTTTCTCCGGAGAATGCAGCAAGGCATCTTGACCGGCTGGAAGAAAGTATCATCAGATTAGAGGAATTTCCACAAAAATTCCGAATGCATGACAAGGAACCCTGGTGCAGCAGAGGACTGAGAATCATGCCGGTAGATAATTATGTCGTGTTTTACATTCTGGATGAAGATACAAAAACTGTGACGGTAGTTCGTGTTATGTATAATGGAAGGGATGTTGACACTCAGTTAAATCAACACACAAAGATATAACATGAAACAAAACAGCGATAAGGCGTATGAGAAGAAATATCTCATGCGCCTTTTTTTGAAAGAAATGGAGGAAAAGATGAAGCAGTTAGAGAAAGAAATTACAGAAACAGACAGAAAGAAATCAACGGAACGCCTGAAAAGTTATGAGAAAGCCATTGCAGACATTTTGGCAGATGTAAAAAAGAACAAAAATAAAGAAAGTGGGGAAGAATAATGGATTACAGGGATTTTGTGGAACAGGTAAAGGAACAGATCAGGGATCATCTTCCGGAGAAATTCCGTAATGCGGAAATTTCAGTACATGAGATTATCAAGAATAATGATTGCAGGCTGGACGGACTCAGCATCCGGACAGAAGAATCGAATGTTACGCCCACCATATATCTGAATCCATATTATGCAAAGCTGCAGGATGGAACAGAAATGGAGGTAAACGAAAATGCCTAAGAAGAACAACAAGGTAAAATTCAATATCTGCAATGTTCATTATGCGCTTTTGAATGTTGACGAGACCGGCGAGATTACATTCGATACTCCTGTGGCAATGCCGGGGGCGGTTTCCCTGTCCCTTGACCCTAATGGTGAGCCGAGCAATTTCTATGCAGACGGCTATGCCTATTACACCATCTGCGGCTATTCCACATATTTACCGTATGAAGTTCCATCGTGATATTTACAAGGACCTTCGTGCTTTGGAAAAGAGCATCGGTGATGGTACAGAGGAAAACTCCAACCTGGATGTTTTCTACCTTGAGATGTTCGAGAATATTGCCTATGTCATGTCAAAACACGCAGACAATTCTATCTCTGACACACCGGAAGAATGGCTGGATGAGTTCAACACATTTAGTATCTACCAGGTTCTTCCTAAACTCATCGAATTATGGGGATTGAATGTGCAGACGGATGTTCAGTCTAAAAAAACTTCGCCCAATTGACCGGGAATTGACAACCCCGCTGTTTCTGCTGCGCTGTGTACAGTTAGGATTATGGCTACGCAGAGTGATTTTGATGCATTTTAACAGAAAATTCACAACTCGCATAATGACAGTGTGTTGACAATGGGTGGTTTTATGCATATGCTATACTTGAATGGGGGTGTTCAGAATGGCAACCACAAATTTGAATATTAGAACTGATAAGGATATCAAAGACCAGGCAGAGGCGATCTTCAACGAACTCGGTCTGAATATGACAACTGCCATAAATATGTTCTTGAGAACCGCTATCCGTGAACATGGCATTCCTTTTGACCTGAAATTGGATGTGCCGAATGAAACAACAGCTGCTGAGAGTGAGGAGGGATAGTATGGGTATGGATATAAATATATCATATTTAATGGTGACAGCGGACATTATCAGTTTAATGCTGTTAGGAACATTATATTTCTGCAACAAACAGTGCATGAGCGATGACAGGGATATGGAATTCATTATGCGGATGATGACAATTACCGCTATCTCCAATGTTGCAGGAATTGTGTTCCATCATTTTAACCTGAATAGCGGATTGGTACCCAAGACTCTGGTATTTCTTAGCGGTACGTGGCTCTTTTTTGGGATTGTTTTTTGGGGCTATATATGGGTGAAGTTCCTCATAACTCACATGAATATTCCATTTACAGCTGCACGAAAAAGATTGTATCAAGCTATAATACTTATTGCATGTATTTTGATTATTATCAATCTTTTCTATCCGCTGATTTTCAGCAATAGTGACGGAGTATATCGGAGAGGTCCTGCATATATTGTATTATATTTATTTGTGTCTTTTTACATCGTGGACAGCATGGTTTTGTATGTAAGGTGCCGCAAAAAAATCGGTACATTAAAGCTGTTTCCGGTGCAGGTGTGTCTTGTACCTATCATT
>CAKRNW010000140.1 GCA_934371505.1 uncultured Lachnospiraceae bacterium | reverse complement strand
AACATATTAGACCAGTCCTCTACCTCCAATCGCAAGCAGGAAATGGTTGCCAGACTATGGGCATATAACAATCTGATAGGTCTTGTCGGAATTCTGGACTGCTATAGGGCAGGATGCCATACCATTTATGAAATGGCTGACCATTTAGAGGTCACAGAAGAATTTCTGGTAGATGCTCTTTCCTGCTACAAAAGTAAATATGGAGTATGCACACAGTTTGATAACTACGTTATCTACTTCGAGCCGGAGTTATCCGTGCTGGAGTTAAGATAAAATACACTTATGAAAGGGGAATTCTTATGAGTGAGAATATCCAAACCAATCATCAACCCGTCAACCAGGCTCCCGTACAGGGACCCACCAAAAAGTGCAAGCACTGCCAGAGCGACATCCCTAAAAAGGCTAAGGTCTGCCCTGTCTGCCGCAAAAAGCAAGGTGGTAAATTAAAGTGGATAATTATCATTATTATCGCGCTATTTATCATCGGCTCCATCGGTGGGAAGAAATCGGATGATTCAACTACACAGGAGTCCAGTTCTACATCTACCAGTACGGAATCAACATCCTCTCCTGCAAAAGAAGTCACTGGACTGACCGAGGAAAAATACGACAGCATCCAAACTGGCATGACCTATGATGAAGTTGTTGCTATTATCGGCGAAGATGGAGAAAACATTTCTGAAACAGAAATCGGTGGTGTAAAGACCGTCATTTACAAATGGGAATCTTCTGAAAGCTGGGGAAATGCCACCATTACCTTTTCTGATGGAAAAGTTGTTAATAAGGCGCAGTTCGGTGTTTCTTCTGGAGATAACGTTGAAATAACAATGGAACAGTATAATTCTGTTGAAACCGGCATGACTTATGACGAAGTTGTGGCTCTGTTCGGTGGGGAAGGTTCTTTACTGTCCGAGTCTGATGTGGCTGGTTACACAGCGAAGATTTACATGTGGGAAGGTTCTTCCTTGGGAGCCAATGCAAACATTACTTTTTCTGATGGAAAGGTTGTTGCAAAAGCACAGACCGGCTTGAAATAGATTTCTATAGGCTATCGCCCTGGTGTTCTGCGCCAGGGCGGGTACCTTGACAATATAATATATTTAACCGGGCAGTCGGGGGACATGCTCTCATCTGATCCGAGCCTATCGGAAAGGATGATTATTATGGTCTCATGGAATGACATTTTTACTTTCGTCATCATGTTGGTGGCGATGCTGACTTACATAGATACCCATCGAAAACATAAGAAATAGCCGTCCTGCTCTCGTCAAAGTTTAGGAACGGCTATCTCTATGATAACTAAGTATTAAATTTCGCCGGGTCGGGTGAAGTGCACTCACCTTCCGACTGCCTTGTTAAGTATATTATAGGCTGTGACTATATTTTTGTCAAACCAAATCCGCAGAAATACGGTTTCTGATGTTTTGTTGGGGTCAGCAAAACATCGGCATCTGCTCTGGGCGTTAAGCTATGGGACAGAGATGTTTTAAACAATTTAATTTCTACCGCTGAATAACTACTCTCTAAAAAAAAAACTGCAGTTCAGCGAACTGGTGTTTGATTATTGGAGGTACATATGAACGACGAAAAAGAAAAAGAATATTTCATTACACGCTATTCTTTAATTCCTGATGTACAAATTGATTTAGAATCATACAGCGGAACTACAAAAGAAGAAAAATTTACCAATTGGCTAAATTCGTTCGCACAAGAAAAAAAGAAGGAAATAGATTGCAGCGGAAATCATTTTGCTATATACTGTAAATGCATATCGAACACCTGTTTCCTTATGATTTTTGCTAAAGAATTGAAAGATGTTGTTGGTCAAAAAACAGATGACGGAATTGAAGATACGCCAATCAGTAATTATAAAAAATGTAATATTTTAATCAACACAGTAAATCAGTGGATGCTGATCGAAAAATGCACTGATATTTCGCAGAATATAATTTCGCAAAAAAATATGATTGCAAATGTCATTGCTCATTTTATGAACCCCAAACATTTATATTTTGAACTCGGGCTTATTTCGCAGAAAAATGATTTTTGGCAATATGTATGTTCCCACAAAGATTCTCTTACTGATGTTATAATTACGCTCTCATCTCCTAATTTTTTAAAGGGAATAACATCTGTTAATGAGTTTTTGAAGGAAACAAACGAAGCATATAATAATACTAGTGTATCAATTCATTTACAGAACAAAGATGGACGGCTTAATATTGATGAATGCAATCAATTTTTGCGTGACGCTGTACGCTATTCTTCTGCTGGATGTGGAAAATGGAGTTTAAGATCATCAACTAATAGAAAAAATTATAAAAATGAAGATAATCCATTTATTGTTAGATTGCCAGAAAATGTAAACCAGCTCAAAGAATCTGATAAAGAGAAAATATATACCACTTTTGAACACGTAAAACATCTTGATCCAGAATGTGTGGAGGAATGATTTAATGGAGAAAAGGAACTTTTTATCTATAATTGTATGCCTGGTTGTTTCCATTTTCTTAAGTATTGAGTTTGATTACACAGATAGTAAAATAATCAATTATGATACAATTCTGAATTTAGAAATTGCATTTTTTTCTGTATCCTTGGCCGTTGTTGCACTAATGATTACAGTTTTAGAAAAATATAAAGAAAAAGTATCCGATTTAGGAAAATGGAGTAAATATAGTGCAAACATCATGAAGGAAATGAGCGATAACACAGTTGCTCTTCTGATTATGATAATTATGTTAATTCTTTCATCCATTGTTGAGACAATTTTTGATTTGTTACCATATGTTAATCTAATGGCTGTTGTACTTATCTTTTGTACAATTTTATCTCTCATAATTATGTTAGACACAACAATAAGTGTTCACAAATTAGTTATTAATTTAAAAGATCTATTAGCTGAGGAATCTTTTAGCAATGAAAATTTATCTCAAAAAGAAATGCATATAATTGAAGCATACCGATTTCTAAACAATCAAAATCGTAATTCATTTGAAGATTTGTTGCGAGGTCTCACAACAAATCAGCAATTAGATTCAAAAGACAAATAAAATCTGCCCCAGTATTGGCGTACCGGAGCAGACCAGGAATCACATCGGGAATACCGATACAATCCACCTTAGACAAGTGAAATTGTATCATCTTCCCGGTGAAAATACAAGTCACCGGGCATTTTTATGCCCAAAAATAGGAGGAGGATACACATGGCACGAAGAAAAAGGCATCCAAAACTTCCAAATGGTTTTGGCAGTATTAAATATCTGGGCAAAGGACGCTATAAACCTTACGGCGTTTATCCACCAGTTACCGAATACACTGGCAAGGGTCCTGTCACTCCCAAAGCCATTGCCTATGTTGAAACCTGGGATGAAGGCTACGAACTGCTGGCAGCACGCAAGATGGAAAATGAGGGCAAAATAAAAATCAAAACAGGTGTATACATAGACCGCACTCCAACCTTTAAAGAGGTCTATGAGGATTTCTACAAGGAAAAGTACCGGAATGAATTAAAAGAAGGAAAGAAAACCGCCTCTATGCGTTCCACACAGGCTGCCTATAAAAATTCCGCTGTGCTATATGATATGAGGTTTGGACAGATTCGGTATAAAGATATGCAGGATATTCTAAACGCCTGTACTCTCAAACACGCCTCTCAGGAACTGATAGTCTCTTTGATGCATCAGATGTACAAATACGCAATTAAATATGACATTGTGGATAAAGACTATTCTACCGCTCTTTATATTCCCATTCCAGACGATGACGAAGGTGGCGTACCCTTTACGGAGGATGAAATCAGAACGCTGTGGGAGCACAAAGAAAGTCCGGTTATTCAAATGGTGCTTATCATGTGCTACAGCGGATTCCGCATTAAGGCCTTTACCAACATTGAAGTAAATCTGGAACTTCGCTATTTCAAGGGTGGTGTAAAAACAAAAAGCGGTAAAAACAGGATTGTGCCCATCCATTCCTCCATCTACGATATGGTTGCCTCCAGATGCGAGAAAGATAAAAACCTACTCGGCTGCAGTGCCCAGGTATTCCGAAATCAAATGTACGATACCCTGACAGCCCTAGACATGGGACACGCCTCTACCGGAGAAAAACATACGCCCCACGATTGCCGTCATACCTTCTCTGCACTCTGCGAGCATTTCAAGGTAAGCGAGAATGACCGAAAAAGAATGATGGGACATTCCTTTCAAACCGACATTACTAATGGCAAATATGGACACAGAACTCTTGAAGAACTACGGGAGGAAATTGAGAAGATAAAACCCCCATTTGACATGGCATAGTTTGTTACTATTTTGTTACTAATTGAAACCGTCTTTCCTAATTTTATATCGTTTTAAAGAAAGCCTTACAGACTCCGAAAACACAGTGTTTATGCGGTCTGCAAGGCTTTTTGTTGATAAAATCAGCGTTCCTAATTATTTTAAGTTTTTAATTTTTCTTTAA
>CAKRNW010000139.1 GCA_934371505.1 uncultured Lachnospiraceae bacterium | reverse complement strand
ACATGACCACCGGAGAACTGGAAATGTCCAACGTGGATTTGTCCAGTGAATTTACCGAAATGATTACCACCCAGCGTGGATTCCAGGCAAACAGCCGTATCATTACTGTTTCCGATACCATGTTGGAGGAGCTTACCAATCTGAAACGATAATTGGGATTGTTCAAAATAGTATACATAGAAAAACAGAGACGAAGGAAGTCCGAAGGGGTTCGGGCTTTCTTTGTTGCTGGTTATAAAGTACAAAACAGAAAGGGGAAGGGGACAGAATGATTGAGATAACCAAGCTGAACGGGGATAAAATTATGATCAATGCCGATCTCATTGAAATCGTCGAAGAAACACCGGATACGGTGATCACGCTCACAACAGGGCGAAAAATAATTGTAAAAGAAAGTAGACAGGATGTCAAAAATCTAGTAAAATCATATAGAAAGAATATTTTTGCGGAATAAATGCAGAAGAATCAGGTGAAATAAATGGATATTGCAACATTAATAGGCCTTGTAGGTGGAATCGCTCTGGTCGGGATTTCCATGATTATAGCCGGTGGTGTGTCGGTCATACCAAGATACATAGACCCGGCCTCCATGTTGATCACATTTGGTGGTGCATTGATGGCGATGATAGCCTCCACATCGATTAAGAATTTTGTGGGCGGTTTGAAATCTTTTACTTTGGCGCTGAAACAACCGGAGATGGAAATGGCACAAATGATTCGGAAGATCATTGAACTGTCCAACGTGGCACGTAAGGAAGGTCTTCTTTCTCTGGAGGAGGCAGCAGGAAATATCGAAGATGATTTCCTTAAAAAAGGGATTCTGCTGATCGTGGACGGCACGGATCCGGAACTGGTACGGGCGATTATGGAAACAGAGTTGTCCTGCATTCAGGATAGACATTCCATAAACATACATTTCTGGGAAGATTTTGCAACGATGGGACCTGCCTGGGGTATGATTGGTACTCTGATAGGTCTTATTAATATGCTCCAGGATATGAGTGATCCGGATGCTCTGGGTCCTAACATGGCTGTGGCACTGGTTACCACGTTCTATGGTTCCTTACTTGCAAACTGGTTTTGTACTCCTGTTGCTCAGAAATTAAAGAAAAATGATGAGGCCGAATTCCGAATGAAGGAGATTATTATTGAAGGACTTCTTTCGATTCAGGCAGGAGAGAATCCTCGTGTTATTGAGGAGAAACTGAAATCCTTCTTGGCTCCCGGCGATCGTACGGACGCTGCGTCTGCTGAGGGAGGTGAAGCGTAATTGGCAAAGAAAAGACCGGAAGAACCACCGAAGGGAGCGCCTGCCTGGCAGTGTACCTTTGGTGATCTGATGAACCTGTTACTTTGCTTCTTCGTCATGCTCTATGCCATGTCTTCCATTGATGAGGAAAAATTCGAACTGATTGCGGCATCCTTTAACCAAAGCTTCAGCATTTTCAGTGCAGGAGCGACAGCAATCGGTGATGGAGTGCTGATCAGCAATGGTGTGAGCCAGTTAAACGAACTGGACCAGTACATCAACAGTACCGGTAAAGCAGCCGAGGGTGAAGTGGACGAGAATCTGGATAAGGATAAAGACAAGGATGCCGATGCGGAGAGTGCTATGGATACCATAGAGGAAGCCGGCTTACAGGAGTCCGAACAGATGGCGGAAAATGTCCAGGAGGCTGTGAATGAAAAGGATCTCAATGGAGACATTGATGTGGATTTCACGGCGCAGTATGTGGAATTAACCTTGAAGGGATCTTTGCTCTTTGATTCGGGAAGCGCAGTATTGAAAGCAGATGTCTACCCGGTTCTGGATCAGGTAGGTGTGATACTGGAACGTTATGCAGATGGAACCATTGAAATCGAAGGACACACAGACAATGTACCCATGAGCAGTGCGCGGTATGCAAACAATAACGAGCTTTCTGATGCCAGGGCACTCTCTGTATTTGATTACCTGGTGGCACACACTGCGCTGAACCCTGCAGATATCAAACACTCAGGAAGAGGAGAATACGTGCCGGTGGCCGATAACTCTACGGAGGAAGGCAGAGCAAAAAACCGACGGGTTGAAATCCGAATTTATAATTCCTACAGTTCTTATTAAAGAAACAGGTTAAAGAAACAGGAAGAAAAGGATAAACAAAAGCAATGAAAAGAAATCTCTTATCTATTTTAATACTGGCATTGTTGATTGTGAACATTGCGCTGACGGCAATCATGATGTTTACCTTTAACAGCACTTTTTCCAAGACGGCTGCGTTAGTCAATGATATAGCAGGAGTGCTTGATCTGGAAGTGAACGGACCGGTCACCAATTATGACGGTTCCTCCGGAGAGGTGTCCCTGGCGGATACCGTTACTTATGATCTGCCGGATTCCATGACGATTCCTCTGGCAGTGGGAGAAGACGGAAAGCCACATTATGCCATGGTTTCCGTGTCCCTCAGCATGGACAGCAGCAATGCCGATTTTAAAAGCTATAAGCTGGAGGGCGTTTCAGAACGGAAAAGCCTGATTCAAAGTGAAATTACCGAGGTGTTCGGAGAATATACTCTGGATGAAGCCAGAGCAGATACCGAAGGACTGAAAAAAGAAATATTACAAAGACTGCAGCAGCTGTTTGGCTCCAATTTCATTTATAAGGTATCCTTTAGTGAAATTGTTTGGCAGTAAACAGGGAGGTGGACTTCCGTGGGAGAGGTTTTATCCCAAAGTGAAATTGATAACCTGCTAGCGGCCTTAAGCACCGGCGAATTAGATGTCGATGATATGGCGGATAAAGGCGATAAACAAATCAAGAATTACGATTTCAACCGCCCGACCAAATTCTCCAAAGAACACTTAAGAACGTTAGAGATTATATATGAGCATTACGGAAGATTACTTTCTACAAACCTTTCCGTATATTTGCGTAAAAACGTACAAATCAATGTAGCAAGTTCCGAGACGGTAACCTTTTCTGAGTTTACCAATGCACTGGTTAATCCGGTTATTCTCGGTATTGTAAACTTCCAGCCGTTGACAGGTTCCATTATTATCGAGGTGGCAACCAATCTTGGCTTTGCGATCATCGACCGGATGCTGGGAGGAAATGGAGATCCCTTGGAAAAAAATCGTGATTTCACGGAGATAGAAATGACGATCATTGAACGCATTGTAGTGCTTTGCATGCAGATGATGCGGGATCCATGGAAAAACGTGGTGGATATCAATCCGGTAATGGAACGAATTGAAACGAATCCACAGTTTGCACAGGTGATATCACCCAGTGATATGATTGCCATCGTTACCCTGAATGTGAAAATCGGTGATACCGAAGGGTTTATGAATATCTGCCTTCCTTATTTTACGTTGGAAAGCGTCATGGATAAGCTCAATACCAAGTACTGGTTCTCGACTGTACAAGAGAGCAATGAAGCTGATTACACCACTGCAATTGAGGCGATGATCAAGCGCGTAGATGTCCCTGTGAAGGCAATTCTGGGCAAGGCAGAAATTTCTGTCAGCGATTTCATGGGATTACAGGTGGATGATGTGATTCGACTGGGCACTCGTGTGGACAGCGAATTGGAAGTATATGTAGGAAATATTAAGAAATTTACAGCGGTGCCCGGTGCCAGCAAGGAAAATTATGCAGTACGGGTGACCAGCATAATCAGAGAGGAGGAGTAAGTACATGGATAGTGGAATGTTATCCCAGGACGAAATAAATGCACTTTTGAGTGGGATGGACTTATCTTCCAATTCCGGCAACAGCGCAACATCCGGTGATTCGGCATCTGCCGACCCGGGAGAACTGCTGACTGATGTGGAAAAGGACGCTATCGGTGAAGTAGCCAACATCAGTATGGGCTCCTCTGCCACAACACTGTATTCACTCGTTAATCAGAAAGTAAATATTACCACTCCGGTGGTAACGATTGCAAATTGGGACAGTGTTCTTGCAGAATATGAAAGACCTTGTGTCTTCATTCAAATTAAGTATACGGCAGGACTGGACGGCACGAACATTCTGGTTCTGAAGGAGCATGATGTAAAAGTTATCACAGATCTGATGATGGGTGGTGACGGAACCAATACAGACGGGGACTTAGGGGAATTACATTTAAGTGCCATATCGGAAGCAATGAATCAGATGATGGGGGCTGCGGCCACTTCCCTTTCCACAATGCTGGGAAAGAAAATTGATATCAGCCCGCCGGAAGCAAGTCTGATTGATTTCACGCAGTTTAAGAAACCGGAAGACATTGCAGAATTCCTCACAGGCAATTTCGTGCGGATTGCGTTCCGGATGCAGATCGGTGATGATCTGGTGGATTCCATGATTATGCAATTATATCCGATTAAGTTTGCAAAATCATTGTATGATACTTTTATTGGCAGCCAGACGGGAGAGCCTGAACCCGCGCCTGCGCCGGAACCGACACCGACACCCGAACCCACACCGATGCCCCAGGCGGGTATGAACCAACAGGGAATGCCTCAAATGGGAATGCCTCAGACAGGGATGCC
>CAKRNW010000138.1 GCA_934371505.1 uncultured Lachnospiraceae bacterium | reverse complement strand
TTATCTGGAAGGGATTTCTCGCGCTGTTTGGAATCTGGACAGCGGATACTTATAATGGAATGGCATCTGTTGGGGACTATTCTGGGACTTCTGTGGGAACACTGTTATTGCTGACCTATCGACATGTGTTTCAATTCTTCTGGGATCCTGACACCTTTGTTACAATGATGTTTAAGGGAATTTCTTTAAGTGTAGTCTGGAAATATATATTGCGCTTATCGAATGTTATGGTGATGCTTGCGTTATTATATGAACTATTTCAGGCAAATAAAAGAAATCGTACTGCCTGGTGGCAATGGAGTCTGCAAATTATATTGCTTTCACTCTTTCCTTTGGGAATGAATTTTACCTGTTTTATTTCAAAGGGAATGGTTCATTCATTGATGACTTATGCATTTATCATGCCATATATTTTTCTGATTGCTATGGTTGGGCAAAAGCAGGAGCAAGCAGATAAGCATTGGAAACAGATAATTACATGGGGCTGTGTGTTATCCATTATATGGTCCGGCACTGTATATGCCAATCAGGTATATTTGAAAAAGTCATTACAGGAACAGTCTGCCCAGTCTCTTATGGCACGTATCGTAGCGGATATAGAGGATATGGAAAGCTATGTTCCTGGAGAAACGCCGGTTGCGTTTGTGGGATCCTTTGAAAACTCGCCTTATATGGAGCAGACCTTGAAGGGATTTGGGGAAATCGTACCCTATGGAACGGGGAATACCGCTTTGACTTATGTGGGAACCGATTATGCATTATTGCAATTTGAATTGAATGTACAGATGAATTTAATTCGAGTAGACAGTGATACAAAAGAAATACGGCAAATGTCCACATATCCAAATCAAGGTTCGATCGGATACGTGGACGATGTACTGATTGTTAAAATATCAGAGTAACTTCTTTATACAACATATTTGCCCACAACAGGAATCTTTGAAATTGCCCAGACAAATATATAACTAATGCAAACCACCAGTAAAATCATAAGTGGAATGGATATGGGGACGGGTAACAGTAAAGTGGTAATATTATGTTCTGTTAACCAGGTTAATATCAACGGATGAATCAGATATACACCAAAGGAATATCGCCCCAGGCCCCGGCAGATATGATAAAACAATCCATTGGTGTTAATTTTCTTGAAAAGCTGTCGCAGTAGCAAAAAGATTGCAACTGCAGCAAAAAAGACATTGACAGTTAGAGGATCGTTTAAAATGGTGGATAATTCACCCTTCTGTGCAGATTCCTGGTTGCATATTGTGACTTCCCACAAGAAATTGACCATACCCAATGTCAGGATAGCCCAGAAACTGCGCTTGCGGATGGGGGTGAAATACTTGTCCAGATAGTAGCCCAATATATAGTAGCCGATATAGCCGTCTAACATTTTCATAGGAAGCCGTGTGAATAGACTTTCTGCAAGCTCTGCGTACGGCACCTGAAACTTGAAAATTGTTTCATAAAACAGAGTAAAGATAAAATACAAAAGTATGAAGTATTCACAAAGTTTTTTGGACGGAACCATTTGCTTGATTAAGGGAGTAAGAACATAGAGTCCCAGTATCATAGGAAGAAACCACATGTGATACATTCCTTTGCCAAGTAAGGTATCCAAAAGCACTTCTTTTTTGAAAGTCGTCCAGGTAAAACCGTGGTTGGCTTTTACGTAATCTACAATATTGTAAAAGAGCAGCCATGTCACATAAGCAGTCATCAAATGAAAGATGTGATGACGATATAGGTTTTTAATGGAATTGTCATGGGCAGGATTTAACATGAGGGCACCGCTGATCATGACAAATAGCGGGACTCCAATAATGCACAGACAATCCATGGCATTCATGAATTTAAAACTGATACTCTGTGTGCCCAACAAAGTGATTTGCTGAGCAGATACATGAACGCCCACAACCATACAGCAGGCGATGGCGCGTAATACATCAAGATAAACTTTTCTTTTTTTCATAAGGAATCCTCTTTTTTATCTCTGTGTAGTATAGCAGATATTAATGAAAAAAGAATGAAGAATTTATGGAGAAGAATTAAAAAATATAAAAATAGAATGGACGAGGTACCAAAGAGTGAAAAAGAAGAAGCAACTTTTCATTAGCACGCTACTATTGATTCAGTTAGTGCTGCTGATTTTGGTTGGATGCCAGAAACAGGGGATGCATTTTGATGAATATTATTCTTATTTCACCACCAACAATTCAGATGGAAGGGCAGTCAATGACCGCCAATGGCTGTCCGGTGGAGATATGAAGAAAGACTTTTTCGTGCAGGAAGGAGAGCAGTTTCACTATGACAAAGTGATTGAATTACAGTCCTATGATGTGCATCCGCCGGTATTTTATTTATTGTTACATACGGTGTGTTCGTTGACACCGGGAATTTACTCTATCTGGCAGGGACTGGCATTAAACATTTTATATGCCCTCATTACAACGGTATTTTTGTATTTGATTCTGGAAAAGCTGATACACAATCAACGGGCAGCGTTTTTCGTTTCCTTGGTTTGTATTACCAATCCGGGAGTCATCAGTAACGTGATGTTCATTCGTATGTATATGCTTTTGACAATGTGGATGGTGCTTGCCATCTGGCTGCATCTCGGCATGGGCGAGAAGTGGCATTGGAAATTCTTTGTCTTAAACGGTGCATTGGCGTATGTGGGCTTTTTGACGCATTACTATTATCTGGTCTTTTTGTTTTTTCTGGAGGCGGCGTACTGGCTGCCCAGACTGAAAACGGAATGGAAACGATTCCTAGCCTATGGCATGAGCATGCTGGGAGCAGGCATCCTGGCGGTACTGAGCTATCCGGCATGTCTGGGACATATTTTTGCTGGGTATCGTGGAAAACAGGCAACAGGGAATCTTCTGAATCTGACGGATATACAGGCGAGATGGCAGTTCTTCAGCGGATTAATGAATAAATATGTTTTCCATGGAGCAATGATTCCGATTCTTCTTTTAACAAGTGCTTGCCTGATTGCTTTGTTGATAAAAAGACAGAAAGAGATGGGGAGCTTTGTACAGTGCCTACTGATTCCCACAACAGGATATTTCTGTGTATCCTTAAAAGCATCTCTTTACGGGGAGGAAGCGATGCTCCGCTATCAGATGTCTATTTATATATTGATTCTTGCCTGCATAGGAGTTATCGGCTGCCTGTTCATTCGTGAATTTGTGAATGGGGAGCATTCAACGTATTTTAAAAGAGGTATTTATGCAAGTTTGCTTGCAGCAATGCTTCTTATGAACGTTACGGGAATTTTTCAAAAACGGATATATTTCTGCTATCCGGAGCAGGCGGCTATGACAGCCTTTGCCAAAGAACATGCGTCTGACACAGTTGTCTATCTTTACCATAAGGATGAATACAAGTACTTGATCTGGGCCGATGCGGGAGCCCTATGGAACTACAAAAAGGTATATTTTGTCAGTACCCAGGATATGTCCGCCATGGAGGACAAGGAAATCCAGCAGGCCGATCATCTCATTGTATATTCTTCTATTATGGGAGCTGACGATAACTTTGAGAAATATGCAGACCTGATATATGACAGTAATTCTCATCTTACGGGTTATCAGAAAGAGTATGATGGTGTTTATGCTGCGGCATATCTCTTTGAGTAGTGAATAGGAAACAAGGGCATGGATGACGGAACGGATAGTCATCTATGCCTTATTTTATACCTGCTCTTGCGGTAAAATTACAATATCTCCGCGATTTACCAGCGGAGATAACTCTTTGTCTCTCCAGGTGTGAATGACATATTTATTCTTTTTATCAAAAGTTATAAACAATTTCTTAGAGAAAGGGGCTCCGGCTTCATATTCATGGATATGGATGGAGGCCTTTGTTTCTTCCTTGATCTTCCAAATATCCAATAGACCAATACCGCTTCCGCCTTCCGTTAAATGCGTGGAAGCTTTTTCTAATCCGAAAGAAATCAGTGTTGCTGGCTCAAACGAACATCCCGTATCAGCGACCTCGATAGTGAAAAGTCCATTTGCCAGGTAGATTTGCACCTGGATTTGTTTTTCTGTACTCGTTTTCGTGGCAATGATGGCATTTTCCAATAAGTCTGAGAGCATATGTACCAGCTTCTCTGTAGTAAGGGCGGGAGGAAGAGCAGCAATACTTTCGGGTGTTGCTGCAACATAAAAGCGGATGTCTTGCACCTGAGCTTTTTGATACATGTAAACCAGAATGGCATCCAGGGACGGAATGCCGGTGTTATATTTGGGCGCAGAAACCGGAGCGAATGTGGATAAAATGCCTCGTCTTGCTTCAGAAAACTCTTTCAAATCAGAAAGAAGAGCTTCGCCCTGCGCCTGTTGCAGGGCAATATCAGTAAAAGCGGAAGCAAGGTAGGTGCTTACGGCATGCTCCATTGCGGGAATCAATTTGTTATCTTTGTGGATCAGTCTGCCCATTTCCTCATTTTGTGTTTCTAACTTTTTCAACAAAGCGGTTTTCTGCTCCAACTCTGTACGCAGGGACTCTAACTCCAACTGAGCCAAACGCTTGCGGTAGGCTTTGGTGAGCTGGGA
>CAKRNW010000137.1 GCA_934371505.1 uncultured Lachnospiraceae bacterium | reverse complement strand
AGAAGACGGACAGGAGGAGATGAAGCAGGTACTGGAAAAGCTGGATGCAGATCGATGCAAACGCTTAGTGGTACTTCTTCAAAAACGGACGATACTGGATGAACCGGTGAAACCGGAGAAGTTCTACAAATTCCATGATTATGTGGATTGGAAGGGACGTGCGGAGCTTCTTGAGAAGCTGAAAGGAGAAGACCGACAGGAACTGCTGAACGCAGGCGGCAGCCGTGCATGTTGCACCCAGGCATTCTTATCACTATGCAGCTTCCAATTAAGAGATGATGTGGATATGACCGGACGATTTTTGCAAAAGGATGATTTTGCAAAAGGGGCAATGGAGCGTAAGACAGTAATTGACTGGCAGCTTTTCCGGAAGGCCTTGAAGACAGAAGAGGAGCTTGTAAGATACCAGACCAGAATTGCTGCCATACGGAAAGCAACGGAACCGGACCTGATGAAGAAAACCGGAAATGAAAAGGCAATTGCCCTATATAAGCAATATGAGGAGAAGCCTTCTCTGACACAAAAAGAATTTGATGCATTCCTTCAGGAACAGGCAGAAGAGGATATGAAGAATCAAGAGCAGGTAGCGGCACTTATGGCAGGCTATTATGCATTAGACGAAAATCAAAAGAGCCTGTTCTTACGGGCGTTGGAGCACAGGGATGTGCTGGATGTTTCCAAAGAAGATTTTGTTGCCTCCTATTTCGGCCGCGCAGAACGTGATTATGTGAATCCCCAGGAAAGAGACAGACTGGCAAATGAATATCTGAGGAATTCATCCTCCCATGAGAACCGGATGGAATTAAACAATGCAGAAAAGAAGGCGGTAAGGTCTTTGCTGTCCCACCAGATAGATGATGCCATGAGGTTTGAAGAAGAGGGCTTCCGTCTGGATGAAAGTCATTTATCGGATTACTTCCGGAAGGGAAGAGAGACTGCGGTTGACTGGAAACTGTTTGCAAGGGCGCTGCAGTTTGTAAATCGAACCAGTACAGAAGCACAGATTTTAGCAGAGGATTATGAGCTTTATGTATCCCGGGGGGATTTGAAGGAAGGCGGTGTATTTCAGTTTGAGAGTGAATATTTGAGAAAGAATCTGCATACGGCAGGTAATCGTGCAACGCACTTCTTTGGAAGAATGGCAGTGGATATTGCATCTCAAAATCTACGGTCATATGGCATTTTGCAGGATATCATCACAAGTATTTCTGACGAGGCAGCAAAGAAGGCATACAAGTACGGCTTTACAGAGGAAGAGGAAACGCAGGAGAAGCCTTCCGTTATGAGTGTTTTGATGAGTGCAAACGAAACCGTAAATGAAAAGGCAGAGACCATCGGAGAAAAGCTGAAGGATGAAGGAAATAAAGAATATATAGAAAGATTCCTGGATAAAAACAAGGTTGAAGGCATACAAGGTGTAGTGGAAAAAGCCGGAACTGTTACAGGCCTGGTGAATACCGCCGGGGAAGTGATAAAATCAGTTGCAGATTTTGCAAAGGTGATGAAGAATCTGAGGGAGCTTAACCAAACCGACGCAAAAGCCAGGGAGGCAGCGGAGGAGGACGCCAAGGAAAAAGAAATTGCGGCAGCCTCACAGTCAGTCTCCCAGGAAAAGCGGGGTGCTTCCGGAGAAGCGCGAAACCGGCGGGCAATGGAATCTGCAAAATACCAGACCTATCAAAATCAGTATCGCCAGGCAATCAAGGATGTTAAGGATGTTGCCAAAAATCTGGCAGAACAGTTTGGCGGAGAGAGTGTAGAGGTTTATACCCAGCTTGCGGATAAGGCAGTTGAGTGTGCGTTCTTTATCCACCAATATTTTACAGACCGTAAGGTTGTGGAGAATTATTTGGAATTAGGAAATGCAGAAAATCCAAAGCTTATCCGATTGCGAACCGCATATGAGGCATCCGGGCTGCATGAAAAGCAGCCGGACGGACTTAAGAAATACAGCAACCGGAAATTGCTTCAGACTGCCCTTGGATTTGAATCCTTTGACGAGCTTTCGCAGTCGGTGGGATTTGAAATCATCCGCTCCCTTCTGTATTCTGCCGGACCCTACAATACCATCCGTGAAAACCGGATTCAGTCGATTATGATACTATCGGTGCTTGGTTTTCAGGATATGGTGGGAAGACAGGATACAGAGGCAGCGCTGGCTATCTATCAAAAGCTTGGCGGAACTCAGTATAAATAGTGGGAACGCAGCCTTTTTGCAAGATAACCGATTAAAACAAGCAGCCATATTCCGGACACCCACATCGCAGCTGTCCAGCTTAGAGGGGCTTGAAAGCCAATGGTAATGGTTCCGCTGTGAGAGGCGGGTACGGATAAGAGAACGGAGAAATTATCACTGGGGGTAAGCTGCAGCTCGCCACAATCCTCGTCTGCAGCCTGATAGCCCTCATAGTACACCAACGGTACTTCGATAATCTGGGTATCGTTGGTTACGTTGATGCAATCGATGGATAAGCGAAGTCCCCTTCTGTTAAACTGCTCAATAGCAATTCCCTCCTCAGCAACGGGAGATTCCAGAGTATATAAGTCAGGGTCAGCCCCTTCCGGCAAATATTCCTTGGTACTGATTCTGCAGGTATCCAGATAAGCTTTGTCATACACTGGTTGATAAGTGTCCAGATTCAATACGTTGGAAAGGATCCATCCGGAACCAATCAGAAGAAGAATGGAAATACCGGATAATGCATAAGGATAATAGTTTTTATCCAAAGAATCCGTTGCCTGGCGTAAACCGCAGCAGATGGTAACAATCAGTGTCAGGACAGCGATTTCAATGAAGCGATGAGGATACTGGATGGAATTAATAGGCATTCGGAGAAATTCGAAAGTTTCTTCAATCCAGTCCCAGGGGAAATAAGTGGTACTCATAAAGCAAAGGATACAGGATAAGGCTGCGAAACGGTTGCCCATTTTCCTGAATTTTAAGGTCTCATTTGAGAGATTGGTTTTAGGAATGCACAGAACCAGAACAAAATAAAAAAGTAATCCACAGATAAGCACGACATCCGGTGTGGTGTAGGCATTGGAATCCCTGAACAGATTGAAAAAGCCGGAGGGATTGATTCCATCATTTTGAATATAGTTATAGAAAGATTTCCAGGATTCAGAGGAAACATAAAAACCTGCCCCCATGTAATCTAACAGGGGAATCAAAAATCCTAAATTGAGAATGACAGAGCAGCCCACAGCTTTTAACATAGAAAGAAGCGGTCCCTTTTTAAAGAAACTGGTTGCTGTCAATAAAATGAATAATAACAGAGCTAAGGCTGTCATTTCGGCAGATAACAGGTGGCAATGGAGAATAAAAGTCATTCCAAGGCTGGTATAGAGCCAGCTCTTATAATTTCTGCTGTCTGTATAAATAAGATAGATACCGTAAAGAACCAGAGGCAGGAAGGTATACGCAGTAAACATGCCACCTCTGGTGGTGTAATATAACAGTACCAGACGATAAGCAGATAAGGTATACAGGCCACTGCCCAGTAAGGCAATACTTTTTCTGCTGAAAATTCCTTTTAAACAAAAATAAGAAATCAGGCAAGTGGCAATATTGATTGCGAACTGATAAGAAAAGTAAGCATTCTGGACAGATACTCCAAGCATGCGAAGCAGTGCTGGAAAATACAGAAAAAGGTCTCCGTAGAAAATGGAGGTTGCATATCCGTATCCGTTTAACCAGTTGGGCTGTATTCTTACAGGGAAAGTACCGGATAATAAGCCGTCCTTCAGACCATCAACCCTCATTAAAAAGAAATTCAGATCTGTGGTATATCTGGGGAATCCATTTTTCCATAGAGGAAGTGAAGACAAAAGAATGATACCAGTCAGACCGGCACTAATTAGGATTTTCTCTCTGGATATCTCGTGGGTTTTCCAATAAAAGTAAGCGGAAATAAGCAAATTAACCCCAAGCAGCAGCAGGACTCTGAGAAAAAGGGTATGAATTGTGTCGGTAGCACCCTGGGCAACAGAAACGGCGCTCACAGTAAGGCTTCCGCTTCCACTATAGCTTGTCTGAATTTCAAAATCCTCTACATCACGGCAGAGTTGTACCCGGAAGGAGCGGGAAGTATGGTGAGAATCCAGCAATATCTGGTCACCCTTAACGCCATTGGCGTAGAAAGCGGAATCCTCGGATTCTACATAAGCCATGTGCCCGTCACCGGTGCTTTCATAGTACACAGTGATGTCATAAATACCCTTTTTCATGGTCATGTAGGGACCACAGGTAAAAATTCCTGCAGTTCCGGATGTCTCATCCACGCAGTATGCATTTTGGTCAGAATCATAGTTTCCCATCGTAAAGTAATAAACGCCGCCTGCCGGTGTGAAGATATGTTCCTGAAAGCGATTTCGGTATTGAGAAAGTGCGCTTATAAGGAAAAAGACAAGGAGCATGATTTGAAATACGATCCATGGAATTAATAATTTTTTTGTTTTTTGATTCATCTGATTAGTCCCTTCTGAATAATAAAGAACACTCTTTCAGTATAACGGATGGAAAACAATTTGCAACGGGAAAGTAGTTCTATTTGCCTAATAAACAAATCATTGTTATACTGGAAATAATATGAAGGGGGTTAAAAGGAAATGGACGAAA
>CAKRNW010000136.1 GCA_934371505.1 uncultured Lachnospiraceae bacterium | reverse complement strand
CTTTCCGTCCTGCAAAGCAGGACGTTTGCTCGTTAGGATTGCAAAGAAAACAAATGCCGGCTTTGCCGTCGCTTGTTTTCTTCTTTGCAATCCTACATCATCCCGGTGTCTTCCATGCGTTTTTCGATGTAGTGGTTGACTTGCATGAAAGGGACACGGATGACCAGTCCCACGGCAAGGGAGGCTGCCACGAAAATCATCAAATCTCCCAGGTATTTCCAGAAATCGCTTTCGTACATACCGCTCACAGTCTCACGGATTGCGTTAATCGCATAAGGGAACGGGAAGAAGGTATAAATGGACTGGAAAATACTGGGCAGAATCTCGATGGGGTAAGTTCCGCTGGAACCTGCAATCTGGATCACCACAATAACCACCACGGCTGCCTTACCGATATCCCCAAAGGATACGGTCAACGTATAAATCAACAGGGTAAAGGTAAAGCTGATCACCGCCCCTGCCAGATAAAACTTGCCAGGCTCTAAACACTGGACACCTAAAATATGGATATCGCCCCAGACACAAATGAAAGATTGCAGCTGTCCCATAAGAAAAAACAATACATAACGTCCAAAAAACAGCTCCCAGTCCTTTGCGTCCTTGTACTCATTTTTCCTGTTTACCTTTACCCGCATGAGGGATACCAGGAAAATTCCTCCTACCCAGAGTGCCAGTGTGGTATAGAAAGGAGTTACTGCAGAACCGTAGTTGGCGGTTTCATAAACCGGCTCGGTCACTACGGTTACCGGCTGGGAAAGAAATTCCCCGTACAATGCAGGTTCTTTCTGCATAATCTCCATAAATTTCTCGTATTTTTCATCCCCTTCCACAGCATCAATCTGGTCAAGAATAGAACCCAGACGCTCTGTGGTGGTATTTAAAATTGCTTTGGAATTCAGCAGTGCCGTATTGCCCGCCAGTAAGGACTGGCTCACACCATCCAGCACCGTGTCCATTCCCGTCACATCCACGGTGGATGCTTTCACATTGGAAGGGATGCTCTGCACGGAGCTGTTCACATCACCGGCAGCTTCCATTACTTTCTTGGAGAGATCCGCATAAACCTTCTGGTTAAAATTCGGAAGCTGTGCCACTGCCTCGTCCACGGCAGTGCTGACAATCTGCTTGTTAATCTCGGACAGGGTTCCTGTCACGGTTTCTACTTTATCATCCACCTTGCTAGCGGTAGTAGCTGCCTTTGAGGTGGCTGTCTGTGCTGCCTTTGCCGTTTTGGACGCAGCCTCTGCTGTTTTTTTCAGATCGTCCACATCCACCCCTGCCTGAGACAGTAAATCCTTCTGGCTGTCACTTAAGCCATTGATGGTATCCACTACTTTATCTGCATTGCCTGCAATCGTTCCCAGGCTGTTAGATGCCTCGGTGAGATTTTTCCCAAGCTCCGGTGATACGGTTCCGGTTTTTGCGGAAGTCTGAGCCGCATTTAATGCATTGTTGGTGGCAGTTACTGCCACTGCCATGGCATTTAAACTGGTTCCGATCATAGTGTTGGCGGTGGATGCCGCGCTGTTTACCACGCCGGAGGCTAAATCTTTTGCTTGGGAGGATGCCTTATTGATCCCATTTACGCTGCTGGTAATCGCCGCATTCAGTTTCGGAATCAAATCCTTCATGCTCAGAACCGTATCAGACAGAGATTCGTTGCAATCCATAAAAGAATCCAACAGTCCGTCATAAGCCACCAGGTTATCTTCCACCCTGCGGAGCTGGCTCATCAACTCATCAATGACGCTGCCTTCTCCCTCTTCTCCAGCCAGTTCGTCAATACTCTCGGAAAGAGTGGTCACCACCACATCGATAAACTCTTCATTAATACTTGCCTGTAAAGTGGAAGAACCGGTGTCGGTAATCTTCGTGGCAATGGCATTCTTTTTCTGATTCTCATAATAAGTAATCTTCGGATGCTCCATTCCGTTGGCAATGCAGTTGTACATGCTGGAACTGAAGTCCTCTCCCATTACCAGAGCAGCGTAATACTCTCCACTGTAAACTCCATCAACGGCCTCCTGGGCCGTAGCCGGGAAAGCCCAGCCAAGACTGGTATTCTCATGGAGATTGTCTAACACCTGGTCACCCATGTTCACAAAGGTTCCATCATCCTTCTCATATCCTGCATCTTCCGACACTACGGCAATGGGTACATTTGATGTATTTGCATAGGGATCCCAGTTGGAATAAATGTTAAACCAGGCATATAAAGATGGCAGAATACACAATCCCAGTGCAATAATCAATGCCAAAATATTTCTGGATAAGCCTTTGATATCATCTCGAAAAATTGCAAAAATGTTTTTCACTCAAAAACACCTCATAAATGATCAGTTTGTATAGGAAACTTATGTATATCATAACATGAATTGTTCATAAATGCCAAAAACAAATTGAATATACACTCACTTTCATCTATCAAGTTATTTTACTCAAAAAAAGCCCTTTTGCAAGTGACAAATTCACTCGTTTGTATTCCGATTTTAAACATTTCTTTGTGCATGTAAACTGTTGACCGCTGTTGATATAATGGTAGTAATAAAAAAGACCACTACCCTTTGAAAGAGTAATGGTCTTTTCTCTGCGGTTAACAGGACTTGAACCTGCACGGTCTCCCACCAGAACCTAAATCTGGCGCGTCTGCCAATTCCGCCATAACCGCCTGTCTATGCCGACTAAGGAATCATAGCATAGAATCGGGACTGTTGTAAAGGAATTTATCCAATTTTCGATATAACAGTCCGATTCACATGTACCAGAAAAATGATTGTCATAATCAGTGATACCACTTCTGCAATAGGGAAGCACCACCATACCAGATTCAGATTTCCGAACTGTGCCAGAAAATATGCAACCGGAAGCAGCACCACCAGCTGTCTGGCAATAGAAATGATCATACTGTATACAGCATATCCTAATGCCTGGAAAATGCTTCCGCAAGCGATACCAAAAGCTGCCATAAAGAAATGCACACTGATAATCCGCAATGCCGGTACACCGATGGACAGCATCGTCTCCGAAGCATCAAACAAAAGCAGCAGCTGCTCCGGAATGAGTTGAAACAGCAGGAAGCCAATGGTCATAATTGTCACTGCATAGACAAGACCATGTTTTACCGCTCCGGTGACACGCTTACGATTCTCTGCTCCGTAATTGTATGCAATGATAGGAATGATCCCGTTATTTAATCCAAACACCGGCATGAAAATAAAGCTTTGCAGCTTGAAATAAACACCAAACACTGCCGTCGCAGTGGAGGAAAAGGTCAACAGAATCTGATTCATTCCAAAGTTCATAACAGAACCGATCGCCATCATGATGATAGAAGGAACGCCGATTTTATAAATTTCTCCAATCAGACATCCCTCGGGTCGGAAACCTTTCATTTGAATATGCACTTCCACATTTTTTCTGTGGTTTAAGATCATTGCCATAATACCTGCCACAGTCTGTCCGATGACCGTAGCAAGTGCTGCACCGGCGACACCCATGCAAGGCATTCCCAACAGACCGAAAATCAGAATCGGGTCGAGAATGATATTGATGATTGCTCCGGTTCCCTGGGTAATCATGGTATATACCGTCCGGCCGGTAGCCTGAAGCATTCGTTCAAACATAATCTGGAAAAAGCAGCCGATAGACAGACAGCAGCAGATCGTCACATAAATGGTTCCGCTCTCCACAATTTCCTCAATATCTGTCTGTGTGGCAAAAAATGCATGGGCTCCGAAAATTCCAATCAGCAGAAATGCAACATAACTCAGGAACGCAAGCATGACTGCGCTCTCTGCAATTTTATTAACGCGATCATATTTTTTTGCACCAAGTGCCCGGGACAAGAGCGCATTGACACCTACTGCGGTACCGGATGCCACGGCAATCATCAAGTTCTGAATCGGGAAAGCCATAGAAACTGCCGTCAATGCATTTTCACTGATTCTTGCCACAAAAATACTATCTACTATATTATAAAGAGCCTGTACCAGCATGGATAGCATAATCGGTAAAGACATGGTGATGATCAGCTTGCCCAGGGGCATCACGCCCATTTTATTTTCCTGTGTTTTTTGTTGTTCCATCGTTTTCTCCTTTCCTTTTCTCATGGCCAACTCGGTCTGTTTTCCGGGAAGCCACTTTAATCAGCGCGGGCATCACATGGGACACCCCCCACTGCTATCGAATTTATTTTCATCCTTCTTACCCTTTCACGACACTTACCCAAAAATAGCGGAAAACTTGATTTCTGCAAGCTTTCCGCTGTTTTAAAGTAGTGAGGCATCGGGGATTCGAACCCCGGACAACTTGATTAAAAGTCAAGTGCTCTACCGACTGAGCTAATACCCCATATGAAATTATAGAAACTGGGCTAACCAGATTCGAACTGGTGAATGCAGGAGTCAAAGTCCTGTGCCTTACCGCTTGGCGATAGCCCATCAACAACACCAAGCTTGCCCTTGGTAAATCCCAAAAGGGTGGGTAGTGGGACTCGAACCCACGGCCTCCAGAGCCACAATCTGGCGCGCTAGCCAACTGCGCCATACCCACCATATTAACTTGAGAGACTCTCATCTCAATGTGCCCGAAGGGATTCGAACCCCCGACCCACGGCTTAGAAGGCCGTTGCTCTATCCAGCTGAGCTACGGACACA
>CAKRNW010000135.1 GCA_934371505.1 uncultured Lachnospiraceae bacterium | reverse complement strand
CTTTTGATTTCCTTAGAACTTGATGAGGTCATGAATCTGGCAGACACCATCGGTGTCATTTACAGCGGAGAGCTATTAAAGATAGCCGATGCCAAGACCCTGACACCACATGAGGTGGGAGAATTTATGATGGGGGTAAAACAACATGGATAAACGGGAAAAACGACTGAATATAGGAATACCACTTCTTGCCATCGCCATGAGCCTTGTGGTAGGAGCGGTGGTGATGTTCTGCCTGGGGAAAAATCCCCTGCAGGCTTACTGGAGTCTTCTCCAGGGATGTGGTCTGGCACCGAAGGCATCCTACGCTGGACATAAGGGAATGATTACCGACTTTACCAGTTTTTTGAATTATCTTACCCCGATGATTTTTGCAGCACTGGCAGTTGCGGTGGCACTCCGGGCAGGTCTTTTTAATATCGGGGTGTCAGGACAGATGCTGGCGGCAGGCTTTCTTGCCTCCATTACCGTGGGCTACAGCAGCCTCCACTGGGCGGTTGCAAAACCCTTGGTCATTCTTATCGGAATTGCAGCGGGAGCATTACTGGGGGCATTGGTAGGCTGGCTGAAATACCAGTTCAACATCAACGAAGTGGTGTCCACCATTATGCTAAACTACATTATTCAATATGTAGTCAGTTTTTTTATCAATATGAAATTTGTCGATCCGGTATCGAGACAGTCCAAGGTCATCAGCGATAACAGCCGCCTGATTCTGGCAGACCGGGTAATCGGAGATTATAAAATCGACCTGCCGGTAGGCTTTTTCCTGGCACTGATTGTGGTATTTCTGGTGAAATTCCTCTTTGATAAAACCGTGGCAGGCTTTGAAATGCGTGCGGTGGGAAGTAACCGGAAGGCGGCAGAATATGCAGGCATCAAAGTCGGAAAGAATCTGGTGCTGTCCATGACTATTTCCGGAGCCCTGGCAGGACTGGCAGGCGTCACCTATTACCTGGGCTACTTTGCCTCCATCCAGCCCAGAACCTTAAGCAGTACCGGCTTTGATGCCATTGCAGTTTCTCTGCTTGGGGCAAATAACCCCGTGGGCATTATCTTCTCTTCGGTACTGATTTCTATTATCAGCAAGGGCAGCACCTACATGAGTTCTTCCTCCGGCATCGTGGCAGAGATTACCGGTGTGATTTCCGGTATTATCCTGCTGTTCAGTGCCTGCAGCGGTTACATGAAAGAGAAGATTATCCGCAGAAAGGAGGGCAGATAAATGAATACGATTATTATTGACGGTCTGGCGTTTGCCCTTCCCTTATTCATTATGGCAATTGGCGGCATCTACTGTGAGAGGAGCGGCATTACCAATCTGGCAGTGGAGGGTATGCAGGGTTTTGGAGCCTTTGTGGGAGCCTTGGTGGCAGTGAGTATTGCCGGTTCTTTTGCAGGAAATTCCCCTATTCCTTTTTATATTGCCATGGTCTTTGCCATGATCGGAGGAATGGCGTTTGCATTGATTCATGCACTGTTATGTATCCGGTTTAAGGCAAATCAGGTGATCAGTGGTGTGGTTATGAACATTCTTGCCATGGGACTGACCACTTATCTGACCAAGCAGATTAATGCTTCTGTATTTGGTGCGGCCTCAGACAAATTTGTACTTACCGTTTCCTCCAGAATTACGGTGCCGGGTTTATCAGCTATTCCGATTCTTGGTGCGGTATTTACGAATATGTATACCTTTGAAATTGTGATTGCAGTGGTGGCATTTATCGCCTGGTTTGTGATGTACAAAATGCGGTTCGGCATGCATCTGCGTGCCTGTGGCGACAATCCCCACGCAGTGGATGCAGCAGGTATCCGGGTGGAGAGAGTGCGACTGTATGCAGTGATGATTTCCGGTGCTATGTCAGGGTTAGGTGGAATCTGCTTTGCCTATTCCATTTCCGCCAACTTTTCTTCTAATATCTATGTAGGCTATGGCTATCTTGCCATTGCCGCACTGATTTTTGGAAACTGGAAGATTATGCCTACTCTGGCGGCATGTCTGATTTTTGGCTTTGCCCGTTCCAGCGGTTACCGGTTGGTACAGGTGTTGGGAATGCCCAGTGCCTACCAGGATTTAGTTATGATTCTTCCCTATGTGCTGACTCTGTTTTTACTCATCTTTTTCAGTAAAAAGAACCAGTCACCCAGAGCGTTGGGAGAGATTTATGACAAGGGACAGCGATAACAAAATAATTCAAAAATTTACTGGAAATATGCTATATGTTGTGATATAGTGATAGCGTATGCAAGATGGGGGGGTATGGTTTTTCTTTTCAAAAATGGAAAGAAAAGTCTGTATTCTCCTTGAACCAATATAAAAATGGAGGTCTGAAACATGAGTAATACTTCACAAGCGAGTAAAAGAATTACCGCTTTACTCGACGACAACAGTTTCGTTGAGATCGGAGCACTTGTAACTGCAAGAGCTACTGATTTCAATCTGAAACCAACTGACGCTCCTTCTGACGGTGTCATCACCGGCTACGGAGTTATCAACGACAATCTTGTGTATGTGTACAGCCAGGATGCTTCTGTCTTAAACGGAACCATTGGCGAGATGCATGCGAAAAAGATTGCGAACCTCTATGAGATGGCGATGAAGATGGGAGCACCGGTTATCGGTCTTATCGACAGCGCAGGTCTCAGATTACAGGAGTCCACAGATGCTTTAGAGGGTCTGGGTACACTGTACGAGGTACAGGCTGCTGCATCCGGCATCATTCCTCAGATTACAGCTGTATTCGGCAACTGTGGTGGTGGACTTGCTGTTGCAAGCCAGTTAGCTGACTTTACCTTCATGGAGACAGGCAAAGGCAAGCTTTTCGTAAATACCCCTGATTCCATCGATGGCAACAATACACAGAAATGTGACACTTCTGCAGCTGATTTCCAGAGCGCATGCGGTGATGCGGATGTGACTGCTGACGAGGCAACTGTCATTGCTGAGATCCGTGAGCTGGTTTCCATGCTTCCTGCAAACAATGAGGACGAGGCACTGGCAGAGTGTGAGGATGATTTAAACAGAGTATGTGAGAATCTGGAAGGTTGTGTAGGCGATACCGCTTTATTCTTATCCCAGATTTCTGACAACGGCACCTTCTTCGAGACCAAGAGAGGTTTCGCAAAGGATATGGTAACCGGCTTTATCAAATTAAACGGCGCAACCGTTGGAGCTGTTGCAAACCGTACTGCCGTTTACGATGAGGAAGGCAAGGAAGTAGAGAAGTTCGATGCGGTTCTGTCTGCTGACGGATGTGAGAAGGCTGCTGATTTCGTATCCTTCTGTGATGCATTTGAAATCCCTGTACTTACCCTGACCAATGTAAAGGGTTACAAAGCCTGCTGTGTAAACAACGAAAAGAGAATCGCAAAGGCTGCTGCAAAGCTGACCTATGCGTTTGCTAACGCATCTGTTCCCAAGGTAAACGTAGTGATTGGCAAGGCACTGGGAAGTGCTTATGTAACCATGAATTCCAAATCTGTAGGTGCTGACCTTGTGATGGCATGGCCTGATGCAGAGATGGGTGCCATGGATGCAAAACTGGCTGCCAAGATTATGTACGAAGGACAGGGCGCAGACACCATTGATGCAAAAGCAAAAGAGTACGCTGCTTTACAGAATCATGTAAACAGCGCTGCAAGACGTGGCTATGTTGACCAGATTGTAGCTCCTGCAGACACCAGAAAATATGTGATTGCAGCTTTTGAAATGTTATACACCAAAAGCCTGGATTTCCCTGGAAAGAAACATGGTACAGTCTAAGAACCATCTATTATAAGAAAGGATGATACTTAATATGAAGAAAAGATTGTTAATATTAGGTATGATTACCTGTCTGCTTGGACTGACTGCCTGTGGCGCAAAGGATGCCACAGAGGAAACCTCTTTCCTTAGCAGAGAAGAGGCAATGCAATATGCGGAGTCTGTTGTCACAGACTTAAACCAGATTGAGGAGCAGGGCGCGGTAGAGGATCAGATTTCCGCAGCCGAATCCCAGGGTTTAACCTATATTGTAAACGCCGTTCAAAGCTGGGACAGTGCGCAGGAAGAATTAGGTGATTATATTGATATTACCGGATCAGAAGTTACCGCTTATGAACCGGACAGCATTACCGTCGTTGTAACCGTAAAAGGTTCCCTGCATGATGCAGAGGTAGAGGTAATCATGGGACAGGAGTCCTATCAGAGCATTACCACAACGATTCAGCGTTCCTTTGGCGAACTGATGAAGAACGCAGCCCTCAACACCCTGTTAGGTATGGGAACTGTATTCGTTGTTCTGATTCTCATCATGTTCATCATTTATTTGTTTGGATTTATTCCTAGAATCCAGGAAAAATTGGATGCAAAGAAAAAGGGCAAGACACAGGATGCCACCAAAGACGCCATTGACAATACCGTGGCACAGATTGCAACCAAGGAGGAGGAAGAACTTACCGACGACCTCGAACTTGTAGCAGTGATCGCCGCTGCAGTAGCAGCCAGTGAAGGTCAGACTTCTACCGATGGATTCGTGGTTCGTTCCATCCGGAGACATTATTAAGATTGAATGCCGCTAAACGGCAGAAGGAGAAAAATATGAAAAATTATACCATTACCGTTAATGGAAATGTATATGATGTAGTTGTAGAAGAAGGCGCATCCACAGGCGCTGTTGCAGCACCTGCAGCTCCCAAGGCTGCACCTAAGGC
>CAKRNW010000134.1 GCA_934371505.1 uncultured Lachnospiraceae bacterium | reverse complement strand
GCCGTAGGCTTTGCCGTAGGCTTTGCTGCGGTAGCCTCAATAAGATTGATAATCGTGGGGATCGCACGATCCTGATGGCTTTTGGACATGGCATCCATATAAGTCTGACGGGTAAAATACAATTCATGGACACCATCCACCAGTTTGGCGGCAGTCAGGTCATCCTCCCGGATCACCATACTGTAGCCCTGGGATTCGAAGGAGGCGGCATTCAAAATCTGATCTCCACGGCTGCTGGAGGCAGGGAGCGGAATCAGGATATTGGGCTTTTTCAGTGCCAGAAGTTCACAGATAGAGTTGGCACCGGCTCTGGAAATCACCACATCTGACATGGCAAACAGGTCTTTTAATTCTGCCTTCACATATTCAAACTGGCGATAGCCCTTGGTGGTCAGAAACAGATTGTCGATCTTTTCCTTGCCACAGATATGCACAACCTGAAAATCCTTTAATAAATCCGGCAGAGCATCCCGGACTACTTTATTTACAGTGGCAGCGCCAAGACTTCCACCGATGACCATGATGACCGGCTTGTCAGAACGGAAACCACACAGATCATAGGCTGCGATTTTGTTGCCTTTTGTCAGTTCCTCTCGGATCGGAGAGCCGGTGAGGACTGCTTTATTTTCCGGGAGCAATTTTAAAGTCTCCGGAAAGTTACAGCACACTTTGGTGGCAACCGGAATACAGAGCTTGTTGGCAAGCCCCGGGGTCATATCCGACTCGTGGATGATACAGGGAATATCCAGGGAAGCGGCGGCACGCACAACAGGTACGCTGACAAATCCTCCCTTGGAAAAAACAACATCCGGTTTGATTTCTTTCATAATCTTCCGCGCTTCGGAATAACCCTTGATAACGCGGAAAGGATCGGAGAAATTCTTTACATCGAAATATCTGCGGAATTTGCCGGTAGAGATTCCGTGATAGGGAATTTTAAAGTCTTCGATCAGACGTTTTTCGATTCCGTCGTAGGAACCGATGTAATGGATTTCATAGCCCAGCTCCTGCAGATGGGGGAGCAGAGCGATATTTGGTGTTACGTGACCGGCAGTTCCTCCACCGGTCAGAATAATTTTCTTTCCCAATTTAAATATCCATGCCTTTCTGTTGTTTAATTTTCTTTCATGGACTCTAAAGCGCGGGCAAGCTGATCCGGACAGGAGGTTCCTCTTCCGTTGCAGTTGATTCCCTTGAGACGGGAGATGGCATCGTCCACCTTCATGCCTGCAACAAGGGCAGCAACTCCCTGTGTATTACCGTTGCAGCCACCGGTGAACATTACGGACTCGATGATGCCGTCCTTTACCTCAATATCGATTGCTCTGGAGCACACACCACGGGGAATATATCTCATAAGAAGTCCTCTCTTTCTTGTGTAAATTCTTTTCCTGTTTACTTAATGTTTTAGCATTTTTTCTGCATAATAGCAATATAATCTTATTAGTGAGGTGAGAAAATATGCTGTTATTTCTATTGAATCATAAGCTGCTTTCCGGAATGATCTGGATATTGATCGTCTGCGGTGTCAGTACACAAATTATCCTGGGCGTGCGCATGCAGCGACTGCTGGAGGAAATGGATCAAATATCTGCCACAAAAAATTCCTTTCTGAACAAGTGCAGGATTTGTCCGGAGGGGACAAGCCCCAGGAATCATGTGGATAACATGATGAAAAATTACCGTATCTGGGGATGCATGCCGGCCACATGGAAGGCACTGTCAGGACAAGCCATGATGTTGTCTGTGGTTTTGTCCGGGGTGGGAGTATGCATAGGAATTGCCAGGGGGGAGACCATAGGCTCCCTGCTTCCCTATTATGTGTTCTGCATGATCGGTCTCTATGCCTATTTCGCCATATCGGGAGCAGTGGATGCAAAGGGGAGAATGGAAAAAATCAAAGAAAAGCTGTATGCTTATTTTGAACAGAAATGTCAGGAACAGGAAAAGCCTGAGACCATGGAAAAAAACGATATCCAAACACCGGAGAAGGAACAGGACTGTACATTGGAACTGGTGGAACTTCTGGATGAACTGCTGATCTAGGGAAGATTTCCGCAAGCTGTTACTTGAAAAAAGCAAGGTAATTTGCTACACTTAAGCGGAAAATGAAACACTAGGAGGAGTGCGTATATGAGCAATAAAGTTACATTTGATTATTCAAAAGTAGCACCGTTTGTCAGCGGGCATGAGGTAGTAAGCATGAAAAAGCTGGCTCAGGATGCCAAAAAAGTGTTAGTTGAGAAAACCGGAGATGGAAACGATTTCCTTGGATGGATTGATTTACCTGTAGATTATGATAAGGAAGAGTTTGCACGCATTAAGAAAGCGGCAGAAAAGATTCGCAATGATTCCGAGGTTTTGTTAGTCATCGGTATTGGCGGTTCTTATCTGGGAGCAAGAGCTGCAATCGAATTCTTAGGCCATAGCTTTTACAATGTTGTGGATAAGAGTATCCGTAAAGGACCGGAAATCTATTTCCTGGGTAATTCCATCAGCTCTACCTATTTAAAACATCTCATGGATGTAGTGGGAGACAGGGATTTCTCCATCAACATCATTTCCAAGTCCGGTACCACCACTGAGCCGGCAATTGCTTTCCGTATTTTCAAAGAGAAAATGGAGACAAAATATGGCAAGGAGGAGGCTGCAAAGAGAATTTATGCAACCACCGACAAATCCAAGGGAGCATTGAAGAAACTGTCTGACGAGGAAGGCTACCAGACCTTCGTAGTACCTGATGATGTGGGAGGACGCTTCTCCGTACTCACCGCTGTAGGTTTACTGCCTATCGCAGCATCCGGTGCTGATATTGATAAACTGATGGAAGGTGCTGCCAGCGGACGCAAGGCTGCACTGGAACTTCCTTTTGAAGAGAACGATGCCATGAAATACGCTGCACTGCGTAACATTTTCCTGCGCAAAGGAAAGAGCGTGGAGATTCTGGCAAACTACGAGCCGGCTGTTCACTATGTATCCGAGTGGTGGAAACAGCTCTTCGGTGAGTCCGAGGGTAAAGACCAGAGAGGTATCTTCCCCGCAAGCGTGGATCTGACCACTGATTTACATTCCATGGGACAGTTCATTCAGGACGGCTCCCGTATTATGTTCGAGACTGTTATCGAGATCGAAAAATCCCGTGAGGAAATTGTGATGAATGAGGAGCCTGTTGATCTGGATGGTTTAAACTATCTGGCAGGCAAGACCGTCGATTTCATCAACAAGAGTGCGATGAACGGAACCATTCTGGCACACACCGATGGACAGGTTCCCAACCTTTTGGTAAAAGTTCCTGAGGTAAACGAGTTTTACTTAGGCCAGTTATTCTATTTCTTTGAGTTTGCATGTGGTGTCAGCGGTTATCTGTTAGGAGTAAACCCTTTCAACCAGCCCGGCGTAGAGAGCTACAAGAAGAATATGTTTGCACTGCTTGGAAAGCCCGGTTATGAGGCACAGCGTGAAGAACTGTTGAAGAGACTGTAAGGAGAATAACCCCTTATGAAAATTGTTGTACTGGAGAGAAACAGTGTAGGTACTGACACCCCGGTGGACTGTTATGAGAAACTGGGAGAGGTTACCTATTATCCAAATACCGTTACCCCACAGGAAGTTGCAGAGCGGGTAAAGGATGCAGATGTCATCGTGGGAAACAAGGCGCCTTTTAACGAGGAATCCTTAAAGGATGCCCCCAATGTGAAGCTGATCTGCAACTTTGCCACCGGCTACGACAATGTGGACATTGCTTACTGCAAGAGCCGTGGTATCAAGGTCTGCAACGTGGTAGATTACTCCACTGATATGGTGGCACAGCATACCTTTACCCTGGCACTTGCCCTGGGCGAAAAGCTGTACCACTATGACCATTATGTGAAATCCGGTCAGTATGCAGCGCAGAGCCGCTTTTCCAACTTTGATGTTGCCTTTACAGAACTGGCCGGAAAGACCTGGGGAATTGTGGGCATGGGCAATATTGGCAGAAAGGTTGCGCAGATTGCCACTGCTTTCGGGTGTAAAGTGATTTTCTATTCTGCATCCGGCAACAGTACTTGTACCGATTACCCCAGAGTGGACTTTGACACACTGCTGGCAGAGAGTGATTATTTATCCCTGCATTGTCCTCTGACGGACCGCACCCGTGATCTCATCGACAAGACGGCACTGCAGAAAATGAAAAAAAGCGCTATTCTGATCAATGTGGCAAGGGGACCGGTGGTAAATAACAGGGATTTGTATGAGGCACTGCAGCAGGGAACGATTCAGGCAGCAGGTCTTGATGTGCTGGAGAAAGAACCGATTGCCAAAGACAATCCGCTGGGACAGTTCATGGACAGTGACCGTCTGATCATCACTCCCCATCTGGCATGGGCAAGTGTGGAGGCACGAACCCGCTGTGTGGAAGGAGTTTACAAAAATATCGAGGCATTTATGAAGGGTGAACCCATCAACGTGGTCAATCCTTAGAACCTGAAAGTAAAACGCGGAGCGTATTCCCACAGCGGAGACGCTCCGTATTTCTTTAAAACACATGTTCCGAAATCTGGAACTTCTTTTCCATTTACTTTTTTCTTAAATATACAAATTTTGGATGTTTATGCTGTGGTCGTGCTGTACAGTGCCATGCTGGTGCGGATTGAAAAACGCAAGCTGGCGAGTATGTGTCTGATCTTTGCCGGATGGCAGATGCTTGCGGTACTGGTGGGTACACTGATCACGCATCTTCCGTTTTTCGAAATGGTGTCCACCCAGGTGGAGCACCTGTGGGATGTCATCTCTGTGGTTATTTTCTTTGC
>CAKRNW010000133.1 GCA_934371505.1 uncultured Lachnospiraceae bacterium | reverse complement strand
CCTTCTTTTTGTGTAAAAAGTATACCCCAGCCTATGTAATCGTGCAAGCGCATCGCCCTTAAAGTACCTTTCCGTCCTGAATCGTAATGACGGCATCTGCATTTCTCGCAATTTCCAGATCATGAGTGACCAGAATGATGGTCTGTCCAAAACGTTTTGCAGTCTTAAACAGGAGGTCAACGGTATCATCGCTGGTCTTTTTATCTAAATTTCCGGTAGGTTCATCTGCAAAAATGATTTGCGGTTTGGCCATAATGGAACGTGCAATTGCCACACGCTGCTGCTCGCCCCCGGAAAGTTCCCGTGGGTATTTTCCCCCTTTATCCGCGATGTGAAGCAGTTCCACAACCTCCTGATAAAACGCATCATCGGGCCTTTTGCCATCCAGCTGAATGGGCAGTGTAATATTCTGCCTCACGGTGTACTCCGGCACCAGATTGAACTGCTGGAACACAAAGCCCATATGTCTTCTGCGGAAAATAGCCTGTTCCTTGTCTCTCCAGCCATAAATATCCTTTCCCTCAAAGAATACTTTTCCGGCATCCGGCCGATCCAGACAGCCCAGGACATGCAGAAGGGTGGACTTCCCGGATCCGCTTTTGCCAATGATGGCATAGCAAAGTTTCTCTTCAAAGGTCAGACTGATTCCCCTTAGTGCTTCCACATCTCCCGAAGGGGATCGATAAGTCTTGTAAATGTCCTCTGCTTTTAAGATTTTACTCATGAGTGTTCCTCCTCCGTATGAAGATTGACTATGATATTGCCACGATAAACCTGTCTTGCCTGTAAGAGATAAATGGCCAGCAAAAGAAACACCACTGCCAGATAGAAAAGTGCCGTAATATTTCCCATTGTCTTTTGTCCAAAATAGCTTTCATGCAAATTTCGTAGAACTTCCGATACAGTGTGTGCCCCATCAACTGCCCTGATCTTCTGACAATCCCAAAGCAATTTTCCCAGATACCCGATGCCCGTTATTGCACTGGCAGCCAGTATGTCCAGACAAAATCTTTTTACCAATACATTTCTCACCTGTTCCTGTGACATTCCTACGCTACGAAGCAGGGCGTATTTTCTTCTCTGCAGAAAAAAACTATAGTACAGAATGGTGCCTAACAGCAAAAAAGTAATCAGAACCATACAGAAAGAAATGGTTTCCAACAATAACATGCGTTCTGTGACCAGTTGCTTTTCTGCGGCTTTTTGTTCCCGATTGTTTATAAGTTCACTTTCCCATTGTTTCGCAATCAGCGAGATCAGATAATCTGTAGAATAAAAATCAGTATGCTCTCCCGCATAAATCTGGACATTGGTCATATAGACCTCTCGATCCGGTGCGTTTTCGGTTCCTGCCATAAGCCAGTTGTTCTGGTTCTCTTTTATCAGTTTTTGCGCAACAGGATAAGCTGCGATTATCGTATAGCTATGAACCGCACCCCATTCGTAGTCACGGTTTTCCGACAGGTTTATATAGGCTGTCCCTCCAAGGGTCAGTTCCTCAGATGCAATCATACGGGGGACATTCAGCAATTCCAGTTCTCCTCCATTCCATTGGCCTCCTGCATAGGAAGTCAGTTGCAGCTGATCTCCCTTTTGCAGTTTGCAGTCAGGTTTCTCCGCCTCTGTTTCATAGGTAAATAGCAGCAGCACCTGGTTTCCCTTCCAAAATGCTGTTTCATTGATTCCACTCTGCTTCAGGAGTCCGCTTAGATAGGGATTCGGTTCCCGGAACGCCTGAAGATAAACGCCAATTCCATCGGGAAAAGACCGTTGGCTTCCCAACAGAGGTTCATTTCGGACTTCTGCCTCTTCCCACCCCTCAAAGGAGAGCTGCACGATGGCTCTGAACTGTGGAATTACCTGTTCCACGCCCTGCACTTTTTGAAGTTCCAGCAATTCGCTCTGGCTGATCACTCCCTGCAGCATATAGTCGGCCGTGTCTTGTCCCGCCAGTTTTGTCCGGCATTGTCCTATTTCCAGCACCATAAAAAGAGAGGTCGAGAAAATAACCGCTATTATAAGGATGATTCCTAAATGTACAGGAACCACCATGTTTTTCATTTCCACCAGACTTCCCTTCATGACAATTTTTTGCACCAGCAGCAGGGATAAAAATACCAGCATGACCCAGATCCCAAAGGCTTTTCCAATCAGTGCAAGCGGAATACTGAGAAATACGTGTTCCGTGAGTCCCGCCTCCACCAGACGTATCAATCCATACAGGCTCAATGCCCCAAGACCGGTTCCCAGCAGCAGGGCCGGTATGGAAATGATCACGGTTTTCCACCACAAAATCCACGCCAATTGTGAGGATGTGGCACCAATTTCTCTCATCAGCTGTACGGATTTCAATTCCTGCCGCATCTGCATCCCGTAAATCAGCATTATCACCAGCACTGTTGTCACCATAATGATAAACACATATAGCTGCTTATCTGCTTTTCCTGCTGTTGTGCGATACGCCATATAATTCCTGGTATAAGGAGCATTTTTCAACAGGATATTGATCTGCGCATAGGATTCATCTGTCTGAATGAAGAGCCATGTTTCTCCCCTGTCCGGATCCGGGCCGTCTGATGACCAGGCAATAAGCGCTCCGGGATAGCTGATATCACTCTTGACCCACAAGTCGCTGTATTCTGTCAGGATTCCGGTCAGCGTATAACTTTGATCCAATGTAATCGTCTGTCCCAGTTCATAACTGTACCCCAGAGAGCTCAGCACGTCCATTTCCATGGCAATTTCACCAGGAGCCTCCGGAAGTCTTCCGGCACTTACCGTAATCCTTCCCATACGAAACCATTCTTTTTCTCCCGCTCCCAATATAGTAACCACGTTTCCCGCCTCATCCGTGATATTCCCCAGAATTTGCAGGCTTGCTACCGCTTTTATCCAATCCTGCTGTTGTGCCTCCTTTTTACTCAGATCCGATGCGGATACCGCGATATTCCACTGGCCATAGGCATCATAACCGGCTTCCTGCTCTGTTGCCGTAAAACTGTCGGTAATGCTCAGTGTCAGTACGATAAACGCAAAAGAAAGGGTCAGCAGCACCACCAATACCGCTGTCTGACTCTTTCTTCCCTTAAGACCTTCCCATGCAATTCGAAATAATCTTTTATTCATGAATATAGTCACCTCCGTCCCTATAACAGTAGTGTAACTTATAAACCTAACAATTTTATTACAATGAACTTACAGTTTCGTAAGGCTTGGTTCCACTGATATCCGGAATGTGCACCGTAAACATTGCCCCTTCCTCCGGAAGATTTCTTACCTGGATCGTCCCGTGATGCAGATCTACAATGTCTTTGCTCATACTCAATCCGATTCCATATCCCCGGCGTTTTCCCTTGGCACTGTAAAACCGTTCAAAGAGACGCTCCATATCCGACTGGGAAATTCCATTTCCATGATCCGTGATGTTGACTGCAAAACCATTCTCACACAGTTTCAGCTGTACTTTTACCTCTGTGCCTTCTCCGGTGTGTTCCACTGCGTTTTTGATCAAATTCACAAAAACCTGCTCCATCCAGAAAGGATCCACCATGGCAGAAACTTCTCCGGATGTTTCAAATTGAATTGATTTCTCTTCTTTTTGGGCGAGCGGCAACAGTTGCGCAACCACACTATCCAGTTGTTGCGTAATATTGGTTTTCTGGTAGTTCAGATTCGTTTTATGTGCCGCAAGGAGACTGCTGGATAAAAGTCTGTCCACCTCTTCTGTCAGTCTGTCCACACATTGCTGGCAGTTGATCAGTTCCTTTTGTTTGTTCTCCCCCTTTTTGAACATTGCCAGTTCCAGGCGAATCTGTATGGCCGTAATCGCTGTTTTCATTTGGTGGGACAGGTTTTCCATAAATTCAATCAATTGACTTTCCCTGTTTGTATATAGTTGTTGGGAAGTATGAACCATCTTTTCCAGTTCTCTGACACTGTTCTGGAGATTGGGCCACTCTCCCTCCCGGGAATTTTCCTCCACCATGTCCGTGGAAAAATATAGGAAATGATCAATTTGTTCTCTCAGCCATTCTATTTTTCTTTTTTGCCATATCAGTATGGCAAAAACACCTGCCACCCCACAAATACCTATCAAAATTCCAATCAGTTTCATCCCGTTTTCACTTTCTCACATCCTGATTCCAGCGGTATCCTACGCCCCGAACCGTTCCTACATACTCACCGTCTTTGGTTCTTCCCAATTTTTCCCGAAGTCTGCTGACATTCACGTTGAGTGTATTTTCCTCTACAAAGTTCAGTCCTTTGTCCCACACTTCATATAAAATCTGTTCTCTGGTTTTGCTGGCCGGCCAGGCATTTATCAATGTATACACTAATTTCACTTCCACCGGTGTCAGTTCTATGGGCACGCCGTTTTTCAGCACCTGATATTTTGCCCGGTCAAAAGTGATTTCACCGCTTGTCCACATAAAGTCGGCTTCGTTGGTATTATACCGCCTCACCAGTGCATTCACCCGTGCCAACAGTTCCGTGATGCGGAAAGGTTTGGTGAGATAATCATCCCCGCCTATGCTGAATCCTCTCACCAGCTCTAATTCCCCTGTCAAAGCCGTAAGAAACAGAATCGGGACATTGGATTTCATACGTATTTTACGACAGAGATCAAATCCGTTTTCATCCCCCAGATTAATATCCAGAATAACCGTCTGCATATTTTCTGACATCAGATGTATCATAGCTGTCTTTTCATTAAATGCTTCGTATACCGTATATCCATTGGCCTCAAGGATGTCTCGCACACCTTCCCTCACCTGTGCATCATCCTCCACTACCAGAATGTTTTTATCCATGCCTGCTCCTCCCGTATGTATCTCTTTCTGCTATCTTCCATAGAAAAACCTCTATCATATATGATAGAGGTCTAACTATAGTCTACACAATATGCGATTGTTTGAATAGATATATTTACTGATTAAAT
>CAKRNW010000132.1 GCA_934371505.1 uncultured Lachnospiraceae bacterium | reverse complement strand
TCAATCCGTCCGGTGAGTTCCATTTTTTCCTGCGCAGAAAGGCTCACATCCACATCGGCAAGGGTGTCCGTCCGGGTAAATTTCATCTCAAACTGGCTGGGAGTAAAGACGCCTTTCTGCAGCTGGTGCTGCAGAGTCCTCACGGTTCTGCCCATCACCCGCTCCATCCGGGTCAGCACATACTCCCTGCGGGCACTGCTGTAGAGGATGCTTTCCCCATAGTTGATTGCAAATTCCTCAATCGCCTCATGTACCCACAATGCCGCCTCCTCCGGGGTAAAGGTGAGCCAGGTACTGCCGTGTTCCTCCACCTTGTGCCCGAAAATTTCCAGGATTCCATGGAAAATCGTTCCCAGGTCGGATGCCTCAAACTCGTATTCTTCCCTCTCGGAAAGCTGTAAGCCATATTGGAGAAAATGGGCGTACTCGCAGGAGGCAAACTGCTCCAGACGGCTCACGCTGTTTTGCAGAATCTGTCCATACAGCAGTTTCGCCGTGGCTCTGGCAAGCTTTCTGTCCTGATGGGCAAAAAACGCCGCCTGTTCCAGACAGTCATAAAGACCACCCATGGAGTTCTCTGCTCCACCGTACAGACTGCCCAGCAGGGGCATCTCCTCTTTTCCTCTGCCATCGGCGTATTGCCGCAGGCCTGCCGCCAATAAATCCAGCCCATCCTCGTAATTGTAAAGCTGTGCTTCCCACCCCTGCTCCTCCGGGTGTTCCACGTTAAGCGCAGGGAAAAGACTTTTCATAATGGCAATAAGGTAAGCAGGACGCAGGGATTTTCCTTCTCCACTTACCTTGGCATAGGATAGAAACAGCTTGTCCGTGGGTTTAGTCATATTCATATAGAGGTAAAGCTTCTGAATATACATCTGTTTCCGGGGGGTAGGAGCCAGTTCCATATCCGGTGCCACCTGCTCCAGAAACTCTCGGTCAATATCGGATAAAATGCCACCACTGGATGTATTTTTCGGGATATTGCCATCATTCACTCCCAGGAAAAACAGGGTGCGAATCTGTTTCAGACGGGTACGCTCCATGTCGCCTACCACCACGCGGTCTACATTCTGGGGAATGGTTCCCACCTCAATCTCTCCAAAGCCCGCATCCAGAATCTCGTAAAATTCCTGCAGGTTCATGGACTCTGTGCCCAGAAGTCCCACAATCTGGTCAAGCAAATCCATCACCAGGCGGTAAATCTGTCCGTATTCCATCGCCCGCACCGGGTCTGTCTCCTGAAACCGGGTTTCATAGGCTGCCAGCCGTTTCTGCACCTGGTTCTGTTCCAGAAAATGATAGAGAGCTGTGCCGTAGTCCTGGGCGGTCTCTCCCGGCTCCAGCAACGGGGCAAGCTCCTCCATCAACCGCTCCCGCAGGACATTGACGGTTTCCAGTTCTTTGATAATCTCCTCGCTTGCCGCATTTCTGCGGACAAACTGCTTGCCGTAAGCTCTCTTTCCCCGGATGCCAAAGGCAAGGATATACCGTTCCAGTACATCCACTTCCTCCGGGAGAAAGCCGGTAAGTCCGCACCGCAGATAGTGAAAAACCGTCTCGTAGGAAAAATCCTTAATGAGCATCTGCAAAGCAGCGCGTATCAGTTCGATAAAAGGGTTTAACAAAATTCCTCTGGTCTGATCCACAAACACCGGAATGCCAAACCGTGCAAACTGCTCCCGCACCTCCTGGGCATAGGCTTCCAGATTTCCTGTCACCACTGCAATCTGACGGTACTCGTATCCTTCCTCCCGCACCAGCCGGTGGATTTTCAGACAGGTCTGGTGTACCTCCTCCTTCGGGGTGGATGCCTCATAAATGCCAATCCGCTCCACTCCTTTTTCATAGGGTTTCATGGGGAAACGGAACAGATAACGCTCCAGATGCGCCAGTTCCGGGTTGTCCTCAAAACGTGCCACCTTTCCCTTTTTCCGCTCCAGAAACACATCCTTTTCCCGGTCAAGTCCCTGCTCCGCCACCAGACGCTCCAGTGCCGTCACCGCCTTGGAGCTGAGGTAGAATAGTTTCTGTTCCCCAGTCACCTGGTAAGGGTCCTCCCCCTCGTCCATGTCCAGCGTCACAGTCACCCGCTCCGCAAGCTGGGTCAGGGTAGCGATGACATGGTTCTGAATGGGGGTAAATCCCGTAAATCCGTCAAAAACCACCACACTCCCCTGCACCAGTCTGGATTTGGGCAGCACCCGGCAGAGCCGCTCCAGCGTCTCCTCGGTGGTCATATATTTTTCCCGGATATAACCGGAGAATTTTTCATACAGAACCGACAAATCCTGCAATTTACTCTGCAGTGCCCCTCTGCGCCCGGTCTGTCCAATCATGTTCTGCAACTGCTCCACGGACACTCCATACTGCATAAATTCGGAGATGGCAGATTTGACCTCATGGACATAGCCGATTTTGTTCAGATTTTTTCCAATCACAGGCAATTCCTGCGCCACATCCGCCGCCACTTTACGAAGTACCAGACTTTTGCCCGTATCGTCCAGCACCGGCAAATCGTCCCCGCCCACCTCGTCAAAAATGCGGTAGGTCAGACGCCCAAAGCTCAGCACATCAATGTTTAAGATTCCATGCCCGGCGGACTTTAACACCATGTCCTTCTGGGTTTGCATGGTAAACTGGTCAGGCACAATCAACAGAAAATTTTTCTGGGGGCAGAGTGCCGCCTCCTCCAGTATTTCCCGACAAACCTGTTCGCTTTTTCCAGAGCCGCTGGCTCCAAAATAAAATTGCAGTCCCATGGCGTTACTCCTTTTTTTCATTTTCCTTTCCAGTATAACAGAGCCCGTTGAGTCCGCACAATAAATTCCGGTTTTTCTTGTGAAATTCCATGTTTTCCAGTATGATGATTTTATAGGTTCAAATTTCCGGTATGCGGCATCGCATACTTTATCATTTCATAGGAAGGAATTCCTGTGAAATAATAATACAATGGCAGGTACATAGGATATGGCATATCGCAATAGCAGAAACCTTCACCGCGCCCACAGGGGCAAAGCCGGTGATTATTCCCAGGAAAAGCGGCGTATTCCCGATAGAAAGGACTCTCCTTTCACCCTCTCGGTTATCACCGCTTATAAAAAAATCTACGCCGCCATCCCCGCCAACAAGCGGCATCTGGGTGGAGGCAAATATATTTCCGGTGAGAAGCTGACCGCCCAGATTGCGGAAATGGAGCATAAGCTGATGAACGGCTCCTACACGGAGGCAGAGCTTGGCTCTTTACACAAAACCATCAGCAACGCCCGGATTTGTGCCAGCGTATCCGGTGACACTGCCAGCTATTTCCAGATCAATGAGACGCTGATTCCCTGGCTTGCCCGATGGGACGCCCAGTATCTGGCAGAGAAAAACCGGGACACCGTATATGCCCTGCTGGACTCCTTCCGCGCCGCACCCTCCCAGCTGACCCGGGGTGCCTCTATCCAGGAGAAATACAAGGAATTTGAGAGCCGTCTCATCCGCGACCAGGTGTTAAAGCTGATTCAGCGTGACCCGGAGCATGAGTTTCCCGAAGTGCTGGCGATGAAGCGCCGCTTTATCCTTCACATGGGACCCACCAATTCCGGCAAAACCCACGATGCCCTGGAGCGGCTAAAAACCGCAGAAAATGGTGTCTACTTAGGCCCTCTCCGCCTTCTGGCACTGGAAATCTACGACAAAATGAATAAAGAGGGAATTCCCTGTTCCCTCCTTACCGGCGAAGAACAGATTGACGAGCCGGGCAGCAACATTTATGCCGCCACCGTGGAAATGCTGGATTTCGAAGCACATTATGACATTGCTGTCATTGACGAGGCACAGTTTGTGGAGGATTCTGCCCGTGGAGATTCCTGGGTGAAAGCCATCATGGGGATCAAGGCAGAGGAAATCCATCTCTGTTTCAGCCCGGAGGCATTGCCCATTCTGGAAAAAATTATCAAACGCTGCCGGGATTCCTACGAGATTGTGGAGCATCACCGCCATACCGAACTGGTCTTTGAGGAGAAACCTTTCGTCTTTCCCGATGACTTGCAAAAGGGCGATGCTCTGATTGTTTTTTCCAAAAAATCCGTGCTGGGTCTGGCGGGACGAATCGAGCAGGGTGGTGGACGCCGTCTCCATGCCAGTGTGATTTACGGAAATCTCCCCCCAGAGGTACGCCGGCGCCAGGTAGAGCTTTTTACTGCCGGAGAAACGGATGTGGTGGTTTCCACCGATGCCATCGGTCTGGGCGTAAACCTTCCCATCCGCCGGGTTATTTTTATGGATGACCAGAAATTTGACGGGGTAAGCCGCCGTCCCTTAAATGGCAAGGAAGTGCGTCAGATTGCAGGACGCGCCGGACGCTACCTGCTTTATCCCACAGGCTATGTGAATGCCCACGGGCAGGAAATGTTAGACTATGTGAGAAAGGCATTTACCGCTGATACGGAACCCATTACCCAGGCGCGTCTGGGATTTCCCTCGGAACTCCTCGACCTCAGCGAGCCTCTTGACCGCATTATCGAGGAATGGGGCAACATCCAGCCTTCTGAGCCTTTTGTGAAAGTAGAAACCACGGATGTGCTGTTTCTCTATCATCTGTTGGAAAAACACAAGGAACAGATTGCGGGATTTGAGGACAAGCATACCATCTACCGGATGATTACCTGCAACATTGATGTGAAAAATAACGAGGTCATCGACCAGTGGCTGGAGTATTGCAAGACCTACGCTGCGGATGTGTGCGTGGAGAAGCCGGAGCAGATTTACGGGCACGATGAACTGATTTCCCTGGAAAATTATTATAAGAAGCTGGATTTGTACTTCCAGTTTTCCAACCGTCTGGGAAAGGAAATGGATTTGGATTTCGTCCTGTCAGAAAAGGCAGACACGGAAGCCCGCATCACCGAGCTTTTGAAGAATAACAAGCGCCGCTACATCCCCAAATGCCGGGTGTGCGGCAGAACCCTCACCATCGCAGAAACTACCTATGGCATCTGCAACAAGTGCCATGC
>CAKRNW010000131.1 GCA_934371505.1 uncultured Lachnospiraceae bacterium | reverse complement strand
CCCAACTGGCTTTTCCCGGTGGTGTGGACGATTCTGTTTATCCTGATGGGAATTGCATCTTATCTGGTTGCCACCTCCGGCAAACCCAGCCAGGCGGCTCTCACCGTCTACGGTCTGCAGCTGGTGTTCAACTTCCTCTGGTCCATCTTTTTCTTCAATATGCAATGGTATCTTTTTGCCTTTGTATGGTTGTTAATTTTGTGGTTTCTGATTCTCATTACCACTATGTCCTTCAAGCAGATTTCCAAAGCCGCCGGGTATCTGATGGTCCCCTATCTGTTGTGGGTGACCTTCGCCGGGTATCTGAATTTCGGCGTTTATCTGGTGAACCGGTAAAATACTTCGTTTTCCTCTATCCCTTTCCAGTAAACTGTGCTATGATATTACAAATTGCAATATAAAAGAAGAAGCACTTCTTCAGAACGGAGGAAATTATGTACGAATTTACAGAAGATTGTCTGACACATATTGATGCCATTGATGAGGAACACCGCCGCCTGTTCCAGATGCTGAACGAAGCGATTTCCCTCTCCCAGGAAACAGCAGATGTGACACTCATCGCCAACAATCTGATTGCCGGTTTAAAAGACTATGCGGCAACCCATCTTGCCCATGAGGAGGCTTATATGGAGAGTATTCATGATCCGGAGCTTTCCCTTCAGAAGGCAGAGCATGCTGCTTTTACCAAGAAAATGAACGAGTTTCAGCTGGACACCACCTCTCCGGAGACTGCCCGGGCATCCTTCCAGGATTTGCTCACCTACCTTATTCGCTGGCTGTACCATCACATTTTAAACAGTGACCTGATGATTGGCAAAAGCCTGGCGGCGACGACCGATGATCCCTTTGCTTTCACGGATGCCTACAAAACAGGCATTAATCTGGTAGATGAGGAGCACCGCCGCCTGTTTGAGATTATCAGACAAACCCATGATTTGATTCAGGATGAACTTCTTTTTGACAAATATGACAAAATCATGAATCTGCTTGCAGAGCTTAGAGATTATACGGAATTCCATTTTCACGATGAAGAGATGCTGATGGAGCGCATTCAGTATCCAGACCTTGCCATCCAGAAACGTGCGCATGCTGTTTTTATTGAAAAGTTGGTAGAGGTTGACTTATCCGATCTGGATGAAATGGACAATGATCAGCAATCCTACCTCAATGATTTAATACAGTTTCTGCTGTCCTGGCTGTGCAATCACATTATGATATTGGACAAAAAAATTGCTATCTACATGCGGGAAAATCACATTGAGGAATAGGCTTACAGGCTGTTTAACAGTCCATTAATGCCCTCTTTTTCGTAAATGCCCTTATAATAGGCAACCTCATCCTGAATCAGCTGATCGATAACCCGCATGCCCAACAGTTCCACCGGGGCTTTGTCATCGGTCATGAGATAATTGCCTGCATGGTAAGCCTGGCTTTGGGCCGATACGGTTTCCATCATATTCTGCAAGTTCTGGTTTTCCAGGGTGGTAACATTTTGCTGAAAGATTTCCAGCATATCTGCATTATCTGAGGCAAAAAGTTCCCGGTTGGTGGAACCCTTTACATCCGCCGTATAGACAGTGGAAAAGACGGAGGCAATGGTATCAGAAAGATATTGGTTGATATTTCCCTCTCCGCTTCCCCGCATATTCATATTCACTACCATGACACCATTCTCGGTCAGATGCTCCTTCACCAGAGTGAAAAACTCAGTGGAGGACATCTGGAAGGGGATGGTGATATCCTGGTAAGCATCCACCATAATCACATCGTATTTCTCATTCACTGCATTTAAAAATGCCCGTCCGTCGTAGGTAGTGACTTTTACCTCCTCCGGCAGGGAAAAATATTTCCGGGAAAGTTCCGTGATTTTCTCGTCAATCTCCACGCCCTCTAAATTCATATCTCCATAATATTTCTTACACTGGGTGGCGTAGGTTCCGGTTCCCATGCCCAGAATCAACACATTCATGTCTTCCGGCTTTTTGTCGGAAACCATGAGAGGTGCCGCCATGGCATAATCATAATACATGCCGGTAAGCCCGCCCTCTTTCATATAGACGGACTGCACGCCGAACAGCACGTTGGTGGAAAGCACCACCCGGCTGTCGTTTTCGGATACCTGCAGATAGTTGTAGACAGACTCTCCTTCATAGGTTAAATCTTTCTGCCAGAAGGCAAAGGAATCGGAATAGCCCAGCCCGCAGCAGAGGACAAAAATGAGGGCAGAGGCAATCACCTTTTTCTTTCCGGTGTGGCTGCTGATAAAGTAAAGAGCAGACAGCACAATAAGGATTCCTGCAAAAATCAGGAAGGTGATGGAGGTTCCCACTGCAGGGATAGTGATGAAGGTGGGGACGAAAGTTCCAATGATACTTCCGATGGTGTTAAAGGCACCCAGAGTTCCCACCACCCGTCCGCTGTCGTCCAGGCTGTCCACAGTGTACTTCACTAGGGAGGGAGTCACCGTGCCCAGCAGAAATAAGGGAAACACGAAGATAATCATGCAGGCACAGAATGCTGCTATGATTAAGAAGTTGTTGCTCACGGTAAAGATCAGCAGGGCGGAGATTCCCAGGATGAGGTATTTGCCCACCACAGGAATCAGGGCAATCCAGCAGGCGGCAATGAGTATCCGTCCGTAAAGTTTGTCCGGGTTTGGGGACTTGTCCGCACTCTTTCCTCCGTAAATATTTCCCAGTGCCATGGCAATCATGATGGTTCCGATGATAATCGTCCACACAATCTGGGAAGAACTGAAATAAGGGGCAAGCAGTCTGCTGGCACCAAGTTCCACTGCCATCACAGACATGCCGGCGAAAAATTCCGTCAGATACAGAAACAGCTTATTTTTTAAAATTCCGGCTCGTTCCATTCGTTCATCTTTCCTTTCTGTAATTCCTATTGATTTACCTGACTATCATAGCATGATTTCCCCGGTTTCCCTACTGTTTTTTACCGGTTCTTGCCAATAATTTAACGAATTTTTTATTGATTTTATGTCTTAACTATGTATAATGGGGATAGGAGAAGTTGGAATGTCCAGTTTCTCGTAAATATCGTAAGGTCCGCATTTGCGGCTATTGCATATTACTATAGAAAGGAAAGAGGTTTATAAGATGGCAACAATCGATTTAAGCAAGTACGGTATTACCGGAACCACAGAAGTTGTGTACAATCCTTCTTATGAAATGTTATTCGAGGAGGAGACCAACCCCGCATTGGAGGGCTATGAAAAAGGACGGGTCAGCGAGCTTGGCGCTGTAAACGTAATGACCGGTATCTATACAGGTCGTTCCCCTAAAGACAAATTCATCGTTGAGGATGAGAACTCCAAAGACACCGTATGGTGGACTTCCGATGAGTATAAAAACGACAACCACCGCATGTCCCAGGAAGCTTGGGCAGCTGTAAAAGAGATCGCTAAGAAAGAGCTTTCCAACAAGAGACTGTTCGTTGTTGATGCATTCTGCGGTGCAAACAAAGATACCCGTATGGCTATCCGTTTCATCGTTGAGGTAGCTTGGCAGGCACACTTCGTAACCAACATGTTCATCCGTCCTACCGAGGATGAGTTAAAGAACTTCGAGCCTGACTTCGTTGTTTACAACGCTTCCAAGGCAAAAGTTGAGAATTACAAAGAGCTGGGTCTGAACTCTGAGACCTGTGTTGCTTTCAATATTACCAGCCGTGAGCAGGTTATCGTAAACACCTGGTACGGCGGTGAGATGAAGAAGGGTATGTTCTCCATGATGAACTACTTTCTGCCGTTAAAGGGCATCGCTTCCATGCACTGCTCCGCTAACACAGATATGAACGGTGAGAACACCGCAATCTTCTTCGGTCTTTCCGGAACAGGTAAGACAACCCTTTCTACCGATCCTAAGCGTCTCTTAATCGGTGACGACGAGCACGGCTGGGATGACAACGGCGTATTCAACTTCGAGGGTGGATGCTACGCAAAGGTTATCAACCTGGATAAAGATTCCGAGCCCGATATCTACAATGCAATCAAACGTGACGCATTACTGGAGAACGTAACTCTGGATGCAGACGGCAAGATTGATTTCGCTGATAAGAGCGTTACCGAGAATACTCGTGTATCCTATCCTATCAACCACATTGAGAACATTGTCCGCCCTGTATCTTCTGCACCCGCAGCGAAGAACGTTATCTTCCTGTCCGCAGATGCTTTCGGCGTACTGCCTCCTGTATCTATTCTGACTCCTGAGCAGACTCAGTACTACTTCCTGTCCGGTTTCACAGCAAAGCTTGCTGGTACCGAGCGTGGAATTACCGAGCCTACCCCTACTTTCTCCGCATGTTTCGGACAGGCTTTCTTAGAGCTGCATCCTACCAAATATGCTGAGGAATTAGTTAAGAAGATGGAAAAGAGCGGAGCTAAGGCTTACCTCGTAAATACCGGATGGAACGGAACCGGCAAACGTATCTCCATCAAAGATACCCGTGGTATCATCGACGCTATCTTAAATGGCGATATCTTAAATGCTCCTACCAAGAAGATTCCTCACTTCGATTTCGAGGTTCCTACCGAGCTTCCTGGTGTTGATCCTGCAATCCTTGACCCTCGTGACACCTACGCTGATGTTGCTGAGTGGGACACCAAGGCAAAAGACCTGGCTTCCAGATTCGTTAAGAACTTCGCAAAATACGAAGGCAACGATGCTGGTAAGGCTCTGGTTGCTGCAGGTCCTCAGGCATAATTACAGACAAAAGAACGTGCATGACAATGCGCTAAAAAGGACAGGTGTGGCAACGCACCTGTCTTTCTTTTCCTTTCTAACTTCTTACAAGGAGGTATTTTATTTCTATGTGTACAGCAGTGACTTACCAGACCAAAGACTTCTATATGGGGCGCACCCTGGACTATGAATGTTCCTATGGAGATCAGATTACCATCACACCCCGGAATTTTCCCTTTGCCTTTCATCATCAGCCTGTGATGAAAAATCACTACGCCATCATCGGCATGGCTTGTGTCATGGACAACTATCCCCTGTA
>CAKRNW010000130.1 GCA_934371505.1 uncultured Lachnospiraceae bacterium | reverse complement strand
ATGGTTAAAGCAGTAGTCGGAGCCAACTGGGGTGACGAGGGAAAAGGTAAAATCACAGATATGATGGCAGAAAAAGCAGACATCATCGTCCGGTTCCAGGGTGGTGCCAACGCAGGACATACCATCGTCAACGATTATGGTAAATTTGCACTTCACACTCTGCCCAGTGGTGTATTTTACAATCATACCACCAGCGTCATCGGTAACGGTGTGGCTCTGAACATTCCGGTTTTATTTAATGAGATCAAATCCATCGTAGACCGCGGCGTGCCCATGCCGAAGATTCTGGTATCAGACCGTGCCCAGATGGTCATGCCCTACCACATTCTGTTCGACCAGTATGAGGAGGAACGTCTGGGTGGGAAGTCTTTTGGTTCCACCAAATCCGGTATTGCACCTTTTTATTCTGATAAATATGCAAAGATTGGTTTTCAGGTCAGCGAACTGTTTGACGAGGAATTGTTAAAAGAAAAAGTACAGCGCATCTGCGAGACAAAGAATGTCATACTAGAGCATCTGTATCACAAACCTCTCTTAGACCCCGCTGAGCTGTTGGAGACTTTGCACCAGTACAAAGAGATGATTGCACCTTATGTGTGTGATGTTTCTTCTTTCCTGGACAAAGCACTGAAAGAGGGCAAGACCGTTCTCTTGGAGGGTCAGCTTGGAACCTTAAAAGACCCTGACCACGGTATTTACCCCATGGTAACTTCTTCCTCTACCCTGGCAGCTTACGGTGCCATCGGCGCAGGAATCCCTCCTTATGAAATTAAGGAAATCGTGACCGTATGTAAGGCATATTCCTCTGCAGTAGGAGCCGGTGCTTTTGTATCTGAGATTTTCGGTGAAGAGGCGGATGAATTGCGCCGTCGCGGTGGTGATGGCGGTGAGTTCGGTGCAACCACCGGACGTCCCCGTCGTATGGGATGGTTTGACTGTGTAGCGTCCAAATATGGCTGCCGTCTCCAGGGAACCACCGATGTGGCTTTCACTGTACTGGATGTTCTGGGTTATCTGGATGAGATTCCTGTATGCGTAGGCTATGAGATAGATGGCGAAGTAACCACCGATTTCCCTGTAACCTGCAAACTGGAAAAAGCAAAACCGGTTCTGAAGAAATTACCCGGATGGAAATGTGATATCCGTGGCATCAAAAGCTACGAGGATTTACCGGAGAACTGCAGAAAGTATGTGGAGTTCATTGAGGAGCAGATTGGTTATCCCATTACCATGGTCAGCAATGGCCCCGGTCGTCAGGACATTATCTACCGCGAGAGTCCTTTGAAGAAATAAAACTTTTTATAAACATTTAATAAATGCAGGGGTTGCAGCCCCTGCATTTTTATGATATATATGAAATTACAATTATTTCTTGAACTGGGAACGCTTTCTCAGTGTAGGATCTAAGATCTTCTTACGAATTCTAAGATTTTTCGGAGTGACTTCCAACAATTCATCCGTTTCAATGAAATCCAGACACTGTTCCAGACTTAAAATCCGCTTCGGCACCAGACGCAATGCCTCGTCAGCACTGGAAGAACGGGTATTGGTCAAATGCTTGGTTTTACATACATTGACCTCAATATCCTCTGCCTTACCGGTCTGCCCGATTACCATGCCAGCATAAACCTTTTCGCCGGGGCCGATAAACAGAGTACCACGCTCCTGGGCATTGAAGAGACCGTAGGTGATGGATTCGCCAGCCTCGAAAGCGATTAAAGAACCCTGCTTACGGTACGAGATATCTCCCTTGTAAGGACCGTAGCCATCGAAGATAGTATTTAAAATACCGTTACCCTTGGTATCGGTCATGAAATCACCACGATAACCAATCAGACCTCTGGAGGGAATGGAGAACTCCAGACGGGTGTAACCGCCGGAAGCCTGTCCCATGCTGCGAAGCTCGCCCTTTCTTTCACTTAATTTCTGGATAACCACACCGGAAAATTCATCGGGAACATCAATATAAGCGAACTCCATAGGTTCTAATTTCTTACCGTTCTCGTCAGTCTTATATAAAACCTCAGCCTTACTTACTGCAAATTCATAGCCCTCACGGCGCATATTCTCAATCAGGACGGATAAATGCAGCTCACCACGTCCGGATACCTTGAAGGAATCTGTATTCTCGGTTTCCTCTACACGGAGGGAAACATCGGTATTTAATTCCCTCATCAGACGGTCACGAAGGTGACGGCTGGTGACAAATTTACCTTCCTGTCCGGCAAGAGGAGAGTCGTTGACGATGAAATGCATGGCAATGGTAGGCTCGGAAATCTTCTGGAAAGGAATGGGCTGGGGGTTCTCAGGAGAACACAGAGTATCACCAATATGAATATCTGTAATACCGGAGATGGCAACGATGGAACCGATGCCAGCCTCCTTTACTTCCACTTTATTCAAACCATCATACTCATAGAGCTTGCTGATTTTTACCTTTTTCATTTTATCGGGCTCATGGTGGTTCACAATCACCACATCCTGGTTGACTTTCACCACACCGTTATCCACTTTACCCACACCGATACGACCTACATACTCGTTGTAGTCGATGGTGCTGATGAGAACCTGGGTGCCTGCGTCCGGGTCACCCTCAGGAGCAGGAATATAATCAAGAATGGTGTCAAAAAGAGGAGTCATGTCCTTATTCTTGACCGTCAGATTTAAGGTGGCAGTACCTGCTTTTGCAGAGGCAAAAACGAAGGGACAGTCTAACTGTTCATCGCTGGCGTCTAAATCCATGAACAGCTCCAGCACTTCATCCACCACATCTTCGGGGCGAGCCTCAGGGCGGTCTACCTTATTGATACAGCAGATAACCGGAAGGTTCATTTCCAAAGCCTTGCGCAGCACGAACTTGGTCTGGGGCATAGGACCTTCAAAAGCGTCTACCACAAGGATAACACCATTTACCATCTTTAAGACACGCTCAACCTCACCTCCGAAATCAGCATGCCCCGGGGTGTCAATAATATTGATTTTGGTTCCCTTATACATGACCGCTGTATTTTTGGAAAGGATTGTGATTCCACGTTCACGTTCAATATCGTTGGAATCCATGACGCGTTCCGCGACCTCCTGGTTTTCGCGGAACACTCCGCTTTGCTTTAACAGCTCATCCACCAGAGTGGTTTTGCCGTGGTCTACGTGAGCAATAATCGCAACGTTTCTTACATCTTCTCTTTTCTGAATCATATTAATAACCATGCCTTTCCAAGGTCTGCAGACTTTCAAGTGCCTTAGCACTCTGCGGTAGTCACAAATTTGTGTGTGAAAAAATTATTTTTCACACAGTTACCTCATAAATTTCTTGTCAGAATATGACCGTACCGGGAAGCACGATCCCAAACTATATTAGTATAGCATTCCCCATATGAACATACAAGTCGAAAAAATCCCCAAAATCTGCGATAAATAACAGTTCTAAAACAAAAAACTATCCATATATTAGTAATACATCACTGGAAAAATGTGTTGTCAGAAACACCAAAAAACATAGTGCCGCAGGTGCGGCGGAAGGAGAGAAAAAATGACAGACAAAGTAATTGAAAACAACCAGGTGACCATCATGGGGACAATTGTAAGTGGGTTTACCTACAGTCACGAAATCTTCGGAGAGGGATTTTACATGACCAGTGTCAAGGTGGATCGCCTGAGTGAGAGTGCGGATATCATTCCTATGATGATTTCGGAGAGACTGGTGGATGTGAATGCAGATTATGCCGGCGAGAAAATCATCGTCAATGGTCAGTTTCGTTCCTATAATCGCCATGAGGAACGAAAAAACCGTCTGGTGCTGTCGGTATTTGCAAGAGAGATTGAATTTGTGGATGAGATTGCGGAGAATGCCCGAACCAATCAGATTTTTTTAGACGGGTTTATCTGCAAGGAACCCATTTATCGCAAAACTCCACTGGGCAGGGAAATTGCAGACCTGCTTCTGGCAGTGAACCGTCCCTATGGGAAATCCGACTACATTCCCTGCATCTGCTGGGGAAGAAATGCCAGATATGCCAGTGGATTCGGTGTCGGTGACCGCTGTGCCCTATGGGGGCGGATCCAGAGCAGGGAATATATGAAACGGCTGGGAGAGGAAGAATTGGAAAAACGCATTGCCTATGAGGTTTCTGTCAGCAAATTAGAGCTTATGGAGTTATAGTATACACAGCAGCAAAACAAGAACCGTTTTGCTGTGAAAGAAAGTGATCCGGAGATATAAAACAGGGATTTGCCAAAGGGGAATGATTGTGGTAAAATGTACTGGTTCCAAAGAAAACAGGATAGGATAGATATCATATGGGTAAAGTTTTTATTTATAGTGGTGACGGACACGGAAAATCCCCCGCGGCCATCGGGAGCGCAGTGCAGGCAGCGAATGAAGGCAAGCATGTAGTCATCATACAGTTTTTAAAGGGAAAAGGTTTAGGTGATTCCGAGTTCCTTAGACGTCTGGAACCGGAGATCAAGCTGTTTCGTTTTGAAAAGTCAGATGAGAACTTTGAGGAACTTTCTGAGGAGAGAAAAGCGGATGAAATCCGTAATATTCGTAATGGGGTGAATTTTGCCAGAAAAGTGCTTTGTACAGGAGAATGCAATCTTCTGATTTTGGATGAAGTACTGGGATTGGTAGAAAAAGAAATTATTTCTGTGGAGGATCTGAAGGATCTGCTGAAGTGCCGTCCGGATGATATGGACATTATTCTGACAGGCATAGCCCTAAATGATGATGTGTGTCTTCTGGCAGATGAGATCTCCCGGATTGAAACATTAAAATTTAAAACATGGTAAGAAAAAGAGTGGTCTGGGAAGGCCATTCTTTTTTTTGAAACTCAATTGTGACAGAATGCCATGGATAAGAATTTTTACTCCTCTGGCTTCAATAATTTAAACTGACTGCGCTGTGTCTCAAGGATACCAAGCTTTACCAGCTTACTGATTTCCGCAGACATGGCGCTTCTTTCTACACCAAGATAATCGGCAAGCTCCTGACGGTTAAAGGGAATGGTAAATTCGTTGGATTTTTTTGCTTTCGCCTGGTCGTTTA
>CAKRNW010000129.1 GCA_934371505.1 uncultured Lachnospiraceae bacterium | reverse complement strand
TGTTTTCACTTTTATCCTAGCGCCACATCCAGAATCATCATCACGCTGAATCCTACGGCGAAGAACACGGTTCCGATGTTGGAATGTTCCCCCTGGGACATTTCGGGAATCAGTTCCTCCACCACTACATAAAGCATGGCGCCTGCGGCAAAGCTTAACAGATATGGCAGGGCAGGCACGATGAAGGAGGAGGCGAGGATGGTGAGAAACGCGCCGATAGGCTCCACGATGCCGGAAAGGACACCGCCTGCGAAGGCTTTCGACTTTTTCATCCCCTCAGCTTTTAACGGAAGGGAAATAATCGCGCCCTCCGGGAAGTTCTGAATGGCGATTCCCAGAGAAAGAGCCAAAGCCCCCGCCGCGGTAATCAGGGTGTTATTTGCCAGAAAACCGGCGTAGACTACGCCCACAGCCATGCCCTCCGGGATATTGTGAAGTGTTACAGCCAAAACCATCATGGTGGTTCGCCGTAGCTGGCTTTTTGGTCCTTCGGATTTCTCACTGTTCTGATGTAAATGGGGAATGATGTGATCCAAAAGCAGCAGGAATAGCATGCCAATCCAGAATCCTGCTGCCGCAGGGACAAATTCCCATTTTCCCATGGATGCGGACTGTTCAATCGCCGGAATCAGCAGACTCCACACAGATGCCGCCACCATTACCCCTGCGGCAAAGCCGGTGAGGGAACGCTGCACCCGGTCACTCAGGGAGTTTTTCATAAAAAACACACATGCTGCTCCCAGTGAGGTGCCCAGAAAGGGGATTAAAATACCATAAAATACTTGCATAAGATTTTCTCCCTCCACAAATTAGTAATAACTAACTATATGATCAAATAAATGTCTTCAGACCAGTGGAAAGCATTTATCCGAAGACATTTATCGTATAGCAGATTCTTTTGTAACGTTAAATGGTAAACTGATCCATCATATGTACCATAGTCTGAACCAGAGAGGACTGTTCCTCGCTGACTGCGGCGGTTTCCTCCGAGGAGGCAGAGTTAGAGTCTACGATTTCAGTCATTTGGGAAATCCTCTCGTCAATCTGTTTCATATTCACAGCCTCAGTCTGGAGTGTCTGTGCCATCTCAATCATGCGGGTGGCTGCGCTCTGGGTGTTCACCATAACCTGTTCCATATTGGACTCAGTGTCCTCAGCGATGGCGATGCCTTTTTCCACCGCAGTAATCGTGGTTTCGATGAGCTTTGTGGTTTCTCCCGCTGCCTGGGTGGATTGCTCTGCCAGATTTTTTACCTGCTCAGCAACCACGGCAAAGCCCCGGCCTGCCTCGCCTGCCCGGGCAGCCTCGATGGAGGCGTTCAGAGAAAGAAGGTTGGTCTGAGAGGCAATATCTTCGATGACCTGGATAATGGAACGGATTTCCTCGGAACATTTGCTGATATCGCTGATAGCGGCTTTTAGTTCCTGCATCTTCTGGTTTCCTTCCTCTACCGTGTGAGCCGCCTCTTTGGAAATCTCGGCTGTCTGCTTGGCAGTTTCCGCTTTTTCCTCAATGCTCTTGGTCATGTTATTAATCATCTGGGAGGAATCGGAAATCTGCCCAGCCTGTCTGGTGCAGCCCTCTGCCAAATCCGTTGCCGCCTGTGCCAACTGCTCGGAACCACTGCCGATGTCGTTCGCTGTGTTCCGGATAGTGGAAAGAGTATTCCTGGTGTCAGCGATGATTTTTTCCATGGATTCCTTAATCTGGATAAAATCGCCCACATATTCTTCGGTGGGAGCAACCTGGTAGTTGCCCTCACCCATTTCTCCCAGTATCCGGGAAATTTCCGTAACCATTTTGGTAAAATTATCATTCATGAAGTGGATGGCGCGCACCATGGTGCCAACCTCGCTGTCGTCCTCCGGTAAATCCAGATGGTCTTCAAAATGACCATGCGCCAGCTCCTGAATCTGGTCAGAAACCTTTACAACAGGAAGGAGCAGTTCCTTTTTGGCAAAAGCCAGTGTGGTAATGATTTTTCTGGAATTGATAAGGAAACAGAGGATAAAGATGCCCATGGAAATCATCATAATCATATTAAGGATCGTCTGATTCCGGGACATCCGGTTCTGGACATCCTGGATACAGGTATCGGTGACAGTGTTGATTTCTGCAACGGTCGCCGCATATTCATCGCCAAAAACCAGGGCAATAGCACCTGCAGTGTCACCGGCAGCTGCCAGTTCCATGGCCTGCACTTCCAGAGGAACCAGTCCCTGGGACAAATCAGCGATATGTTCAAGCTGTGCCCACTCACTGTCATTCAGCTTATCGCCCTTTAATCCTTCCCAGGCAATGTCTCTGTTTTTGTCTACATTTAATTCTGTCATATAATTGTCGTAATAGGTCTGATTACCAGTGGTGGCATAGGACTGTACAGAGGCAGTCAGGGTTTTGGAACCCAGGCGGTACTGGTTCAGATACATGGTGCTTTCCAGCTGCCGGGTGTTGACCCTGCTCAGATAAATGTTGGATGCTGCGAAAATGACCAGGAAAACAATGCTGGTAATCAGAATACGAAAGGTAACCTTTGAATTCCTGCGCAGCATTTCTGACTGGCTTTTCGACAGTAGTTTGGTAGAAGTTTGTCCCTTTTTCATATTTTGTTTCCCTTCTTTATAATAAATTCTATTTTATTTACTATACTACATTTCAAAAAATATTGCAAATTTGTAATATTTGCACTGTCATAGTTATAAATTATGATAACAAAGCAATAAATTATAAATCTTTCTGCCGATTTTTAATCCCATACATACCAGTTCTGAAAGGTAAAAATAATTCGCAGTAAATCCGCTTATTTAAATACTCTACATAGAATTGGAAATCATTTGCAAGTCCCATTGTTTGATGATATGCTAAATATACTTATTTTTACAGACAGAGAGGGATTGATATGTCAAGCGGTTTATTAAGTCTTTTTATTTTTTACATATTCTTTTTCGTGATTATCCGTGGGGTTAGGAAAAAATCCAAGGACAATGAGGTGAAACCCAATACGCCGGCGGCAACATCCTATCCGTCCCGTAGCACGGCAGGCAATACTTCCCAGGCGAAAAAACCTGCGCCTGCCCAGAGTGAACCGCCCAAGCACAGCACTATGGGATATCTCCACGAGAAGGCAAAGCAGGATGAAGAGGAGCACCGTAAGGAGGAGGCGGAAACTGCACGGAAAATGCGACAGCGCTCCGACGGGCGGACTCCCGGCAGACAGCTTTTACTGGGTGACCCGGTTCCTGCAAACTGCAGATGTGTAATCTGCGGGTACTGTGGTGCGGAGAATCTGCTTCCTCTGAATTCCAGAGACAGATACTGCTGTTATTTTTGCAGGGAGGCGTTGGAAAAGTAAAATTGGCACAGCCGTCATTATCGTGAGTAATGGCGGCTGTTTTTTCGATATTCCGAGGGGCTATGCTTGTGCCATTTGCGAAAAGCCTCCGCGTAATAACTACTCCCGGAAAAGCCCACTGTCTGTGCAATTTCTGTTATGGTCATATCCGTGTTTTTCAGATACCAAGTGCTTTGATGCAGGCGGTACTGAATTAAGTAGGTGTTCGGAGTTACGCCGATATATTTGTCAAACAATTTGCAGCACTTACTCTGCCCCACCGCGCCAGCCGCCGCAATGTCATCCAGCGTTACTTTTTCCCGGTAAAATTTTTGAATGTATCCTATCATATTTTTCAGCGTGGTGAAATCGTTGTTCCGGCTTTTGGCTGACACAGAGGTATTGGAATTTTCAAAAAGGATAGACCATATTTTCAGGAACAAAGAGGAAATGGTCAGAGGAGCCGCTTTGTCATCCTTTGCGTGATACATACTGCGGATACAGGCGAGCAGTTCCTCTTGCCATGGAATGTCGGTTGACAGTTTGGTGTAGGGGAGATTTTCATTTTGCAGTAAAGGCACGGCATATTTCTGCTCAAGCGCCTGGGACACACAAAGCATGAGAGGGTGAAGGAGGATACAAATAAAATCACACTCGGTTTTTGTTTTGGAAAAGCCGTAGTGGAGCTGCCGTGAATTGATAAAAACCCCTTCGTCCTGCCGGATGGTAATGATTTCGCCGTTGATGTTATAATTCATTTCTCCCTGCAAAACGGCAATAAATTCAATGTCATCATGCCAATGGGACGGAGCCTCAAAGTTATTGTAGGACGAAAGCAGGGCTTTTCGGATATAAATTGGATAATCTTCAAAATCATAATGTACAATTTCAGAACGGTCGTCTTTTAAGTCAACAGACAGCATATTGATTTCCTCGCGCAGGATTGTTATAAAAAAGTGTAGAATAATGGTTGAAGTACCTTTTCTCACACGATATAGTTATATTGTATAGAACGAATTGTGTCAACTGGAGGAATCAAATGTATAAGAATATAAGCGATTGGGATCGGATGATTGCCGGTAAACTCTATAATTCTTCAAGCAAAGATATTGAAAAACAGCATAATGACGGAATGTACCGCTGTGACCGCTTTAATAAGATACCCGTGAGACGGACAAAGGCAAAGCAGCGTGCGTTGGAAAAACTGATTCCATCGGCAAAGGGAAATTATCTTGGCGTTTTTGCCCCGTTTTACTGCGAATATGGAGTAAATATCCATGTGGGGAAAGGGTGTTTTGTGAATTATAACTGCACGTTTTTGGATGTGGCGCCCATTACTTTGGGAGATGGCGTCTGGATTGGTGCCAATGTAACGATTGCAACGCCCAATCATCCCTTCCTTGCGGAGGAACGTCTGCCTGCAGATTACCCCGATGGAAATTACGACCTGGAATACGCCTCACCCATTACCATAAATGAGGGATGCTGGATATGCTCCGGCGCAACGATTTGTGGGGGAGTGACCATAGGCAAAAACAGTATCGTGGCGGCGGGAGCTGTGGTAAACAGAGATGTTCCGCCAAACAGCATTGTGGCTGGCGTTCCGGCAAAGGTAATCCGCCAAATCGACGAGAGTGACCGGATAAATGTGTGGGAAACCTATGTGAAAAATGAGTTTCCTGTACCGGCGCGGGATAAGAAATAGTGAATTTT
>CAKRNW010000128.1 GCA_934371505.1 uncultured Lachnospiraceae bacterium | reverse complement strand
AAATGCTAAAAAGGAAGAATAATACTCTTGTATTTCCCTGCATTTTATATTACAATGAGGTTATCAATTTGATAAATAAATATCAATTACCAAGATTGATATACACAGTCAGGAGGAAAATATTATGGCATATGTAATTAGTAACGCTTGTGTTAGCTGTGGTGCTTGTGAGTCTCAGTGCCCCGTTGGTGCTATCCACATGGGAGATGGTCAGTTCGAAATCGATGCTGACGCTTGCATCGATTGCGGTTCCTGCGCAGGTGCATGCCCTACCGGTTCTATCTCTCAGGGCTAATCACCAAATATACAATAGGATTGAAAGGCGTCCAGTTATTCAGCTGGACGCTTTTTAACGCTCCGCAGGCGAAGAATCCTGCAAGCAGGACTCTATCTTAGTTTCTTTCTCAACAATTCATCCAATTTTCTGAAATGCTCCTCTTCCTTCGCCGCACGTTCTTCGTTCTGCTCTGTCACCGTTCGCAGTTCATAATCCAGTTCCTTCAGAATATGTTCTTTTGCTTCCTTAATTTCTTCTGCATGTCTGCAGGACAATTCCCGTGTCTGCTTTTCATTCACCTCTGTCATTGCCTGTACCATTGCCTGTTTAAACAATTCTGCCATCCTCCTGAGTTTCTGTTCTCTGCTTTCCTCCGTCACTGCCGCCTGGGTAGTTTCCCCTGGGGAGGGCAGGTTTTCCTCTATCGGTCTTTCCTCAGACGTTTCCTCCTGTTCTCCGGTAATCGTCTCTAAGGGAGTAAGCTTTCCATCTTTTAAAAGCAGCCGGATTGCTTTCAGCTGCAGTCCCTGCTCCTTTAGATTCTTAATGTGGATAAACCGTTCAATATCCTCTGATGAATAATAGCGGTGTCCCAGTTCATTCCGTTTAATGGGCAACGCCAGTTCCTCTTCCCAGTAGCGCAGCACATGGCTTTCCACATTCACCTTCTTAGCTGCCTCTGAAATTAAATAGTTCATAATAAAAGATCCCTCCTATTAAAAAGAGGACAGCCTGCCGGCTTGTCCTCTTTTGTAATCTGTTATGAAATTGTCAGTCGCGATGATTGTCGTGCTGTAAATTGGCAAACTGTGTATAGTTGGGCAGCCATGCCAGCTCTACCGTACCGATAGGACCGTTTCTCTGCTTGGCAATGATGATCTCTGCCACATTTTTACGCTCTGTATCGTGGTTATAGTAGTCATCACGGTAGATAAACATCACCACATCCGCATCCTGCTCGATTGCCCCCGACTCACGGAGGTCAGAAAGCATAGGCCGGTGATCCGGTCTCTGCTCCACTGCACGGGATAACTGGGACAACGCAATAACCGGCACGCTTAATTCACGGGCCAGCGCTTTTAAGGAACGGGAAATATCGGAAATTTCCTGCTGTCTGGAATCCGATCTTCCGCTGCCTGTCATCAGCTGTAAGTAGTCGATCATAATAATGGAAAGATTATGCTCCAACTTATATTTCCGGCATTTGGAGCGAAGCTCCGCAATGCTGATACCCGGCGTATCATCAATAATCAGATTGGATTTCCCAATGGTTCCCGCACTTTCAATCAAATCCTCCCATTCCTGGTCGGAAAGCTGACCGGTTCGGATGTGCTGGGAATCTACCTTAGACTCTAAGGAAAACAGACGGTTCACCAGCTGCTCCTTGGACATCTCAAGACTGAACACTGCTACCGTCTGGTTCTGCTTAAAGGCGATATGCTGTGCAATATTCAGAACAAACGCCGTCTTACCCATGGAAGGACGGGCCGCAATCAGAATCAGATCGGAGGGCTGCAATCCTGCAGTCCGGTAGTCCAAATCAATGAATCCTGTGGGAATACCGGTCACAGCACCTTTATTTTTCGATGCCTTCTCGATTTTGTCCATGGCATTCATAACCACCTGGCGGATGGGTACGAAATCTCCGGTGTTTCGCTTCTGTACCACGGAAAAGACCTTTTTCTCCGTCTCTTCCAGAATCATTTCCAAACTCTCCTTGCCCAGATAACAGGTATTCTCGATCTCTTCCGTCAGTTTGATTAACTTCCGCAGGGTCGCCTTTTCTGCTACGATTCCGGCATAATATTTGATATTGGCTGAGGTAGGCACCGCTGTAATGATATCACGGATAAATTCCAGGCTTGACACCTCCGGCGGTACATCCTTTTCTTTGAGACGATTCTGCAGAGTCACCAGATCCACCGGAGAACCTTCCTCATTGAGTTCCACCATGGTGTCAAAGAGGATCCCATATTGTTTGCCGTAAAAATCTTCCCCCGTAATCTGTTCCGAGGCAACCACGATAGCCTCACGATCCATAATCATGGAACCGATAACCGATTGCTCTGCTTCTATACTGTGTGGGAGAACGCGCTTGATCAGTGCTTCATCCATTGTCCTATACTTCTTTCACTTCTACCTTTAATGTGCCTGTCACCTGGGGATGCAGTTTAATTTTTACTTCGTACATCCCAAAGGTTTTAATGGGATCCGCCAGCTGGATTTTCTTTTTATCGATTTCCAGTCCGCACTGTTCTTTTGCCGCCGCTGCAATTTCCTTGGAGGCTACGGCACCGAAGGCTTTTCCATTCTCTCCGGCTTTCATCTCCACCATCACCTTCTTGGTCTCCAGAAGAGCAGCCAGATCCTTTGCTTCCTGCAGCTGCTGGGCTGCCAGCTTATCGCTGTTGGCTTTCTGCAGCTTTAAGTCATTTAAGTTCTTGCCGGTTGCCTCAATGCCGATTTTTTTCGGCAGAATATAGTTGCGGGCAAATCCGTCATTAGCCTCAATGATGTCTCCTTTTTTTCCTAATTTCTTCTCATCCTGTAATAAAATAATTTTCACTAGTCTAATTCTCCATCCTCTATCATAGTATCTAGGGTACGTTTCACCGCCCCGATTGCTTCAATCAGGGAAGTACCTTCCATCTGACAGCCGGCCACATTCATATGACCACCACCACCCAGTTTCTCCATGATGACCTGTACATTCACATCATCAATGGATCTGGCACTGATAAAAATCTTGCCGGCATAATCTGTCAACACAAAACTTGCTTTGATTCCTTTGATGTTTAACAGTTCATTGGCAGCCTGTGCTCCCACTACCGTAGGACTGTTGATATCCTCTCCGGTACAGGTGGAAATGGCATAATACGTGCGATAAATCTCAGCCTGGCTGACCGCATCGGCTTTCGCCTTGTACTCTGCTGCACCCTCCCGGAACAGTTTCCGCACACGGGTCACATCCGCACCGTTACGGCGCAGGAATGCTGCCGCTTCGAAGGTACGCACGCCGGTCTTGGTCATAAAGTTGTTGGTATCGATCATGATGCCGGAGTACAGACAGTCCACCTCTTCCGCACAGATGTGGATATTATCCAATGTATACTGCAGAATTTCCGCTACCATCTCACAGGTGGAAGATGCGTATGCCTCAATATAAGACAAAGTTGCATTCTCAATCACTTCACTTCCCTGTCGATGATGATCCAGTACTACCACAGATTTGCAGAAATGAAGTAATTCCGGACACTCTGTGATGCTGGGTTTATTGACATCCACTATAATCAGCACTGCATTGGAGCCTACCATATCCAACGCCTGCTGGCTGTTGATAATCATATCCGGCTCATAATCCGGATTACCCACAAACAAATCCACCAGAGGCTGTAAGGATGTAGATACATCGTTCAATACCACGTGAACCTCTCTGTCAAGGGACTTGGCAATTCGGTAAATACCCACGGAGGCTCCGAAGGAATCCACATCTCCCAGACGGTGTCCCATGATAAACACCTGATCCTTGCCGGTAATAATTTCTTTTAAGGCATGCGCCTTCACACGAGCCTTCACACGGGTACTCTTCTCCACCTGCTGGCTCTTTCCTCCATAGTAGGTGATATTTTCCATGGTTTTGATCACTGCCTGGTCACCGCCACGCCCTAAGGCCAGATCGATAGCGTTTCTGGCAAATTCATAGTTCTGCGCGTAGGTCAGCCCACCGATACCGATGCCGATACTGATGGTCACCGCCATCTCATTGCCGATATTGACAGTCTTTACATCTTCAAGCAGGTCAAATTTGGCTTCCTTGAGCTGGGAGATCGCTTTTTTACGGAGAATAATGAGATATTTATCCTTTTCCAGCTTCTTACAAATACCATCCAGTCCGGCAATATATTTGTTGATCTTTCGATCAATCAGGGCAATCAGAAGGGATCTTCTGACCTCCTCTACACTCTCCAGCGCTTCTTCGTAGTTATCCAGATAGAGCAGTCCCACGGCCACGCTCTGGTCATCCACCTCCTGAAGCGCTATCTTCAATGCAGTCTCATCAAAGAGGTAAAAAGCCACCAGATATCCCTCATATTCACTTAAATCGATGAGTTCGCTGCCTCTGGACATATCCTTCAGAGAGATCTTTTTCATTTTGGCGACAAAGTTTCGTCCCTCGAATTCTACCTCGCACTCTGTTTCCGTCACATCTGTCTCTCCCGGAAGCCGCTCCCTTGTCACCGAGGGGAATACGGAGGTAATGGATTTGTTGAATCCTTTTTCCTTATGCACCGTATTCTCAAACTCTTCGTTGCTCCAAAACACCTTACCGTTCTCGTCCAACAAAGCGTAGGGCAGTTCCAACTGACGAAGCAGGGTTCTCTGAATCTGTCCGTATTCCGTTGCAAAGCTGATCAGTTCGTTCATGATCAGTGTCTTACTGTTGCGCATCATAATCAGCACAATCGTAAAATATACCAGCGCATAGAAACTCAGTACCAGTCCCACTCTGTAGTCCAGAAAGTAGGAGGCCACATCGACACCGATGAGCAAAAAACCAAGATATAGGGAATAGCGGAACAGTAATTTCTGCTTTCCTTTCAATTTCACATTGTTCTTCATACGTGTCCTCTTGTGCTTATCACAAATTTATCTTTTGTATTATATCACCTTTTGGGCAAAACTACCATAGTATTCTTTTGTAGAAAAAAAGACCGCCGGGTCGAAACCTGACGGTCTTAGCTGTCATATTAGTCCATTACATAGGGCATCAGTGCAACG